>CADBMO010000101.1 GCA_902795755.1 uncultured Erysipelotrichaceae bacterium
TAAAAAAAGAAATATATAACGTAAATAGTATTGATGAGTTAATACTTAAAATAAAATCTAAAAGATATTCATATAATAGATTAAAAAGAATGCTATTACATATTCTTACTAATACTAAAAAAGATTATAATACAAATATTGAGTATATAAGGGTACTAGGTTTTAATGATAATGGCAAAAAAATACTAAAATATGTTAAAAATATACCAGTAATTACTAAGTATAAAAAAGAATATGATCATTTGTTTACCGATGATATTAAAGCATCTAAAATATATGGTTTGATTACTAATTATGATTATAAAGAAGAATATAAAAGCAGTATAAAAAGATAATGCATAGCATTATCTTTTTTAGTCTCTTGCTTTAAATATCATTGAGGTTATAAACCCAAACACCATCGCTGCAACTATACCTGCCGTTGTTAGATTAAACATGCCTGTAAAAAGTCCAAGTATTCCATCTTTATCTATTGCACTCATTACTGCATGAGTAAGTGAATGTCCAAAACTAGTTATTGGTACAAGTGTACCTGCTCCAAACCATTTAATAAATTTATCATATAAATCAAATGCATTTAATAGTCCACCAAATATTACAAACATAGTAGTTACGTGACCAGGCGTTAGATTTGTGTTATCAAGTATTATTTGTCCTAATAAACATATCGTGCCACAAAAAATAAACGAATATACAAATATCATTATACCCTCCTTAATTCTACTGCGTGTGCAATTGATGGAATAGATAGTTTTTGATTATTCATGGTTGGTGACATTAATGCACCAGTTGCAATTATAAGCACTCTTTTTAATTGTTTATTAAGCATTTTATCCATTACATCAGTTAAAAATACAAGTGGTAAACATGCCGGCCCTGATCCACCTGCCATCACCTTTTTTTGCTTTTGTCTATTATATATTATAGAACCAGCATCTTCATAATTATCAGAAAGTTCAATATCATATTCATCTTTCATGTATTCTTTTAATATCTTTTTTCCATAAACTCCTAAATCACCAGTAAGTATCAAATCATAATCATCTGGATTTGTATTAGTATCATTTAGGTGTTCATATATCGTTTTAGCAGCCGCACCTGCCATAACAGCACCCATATCATAAACATCAGTTATGTTTAAATCTAATGGTGTTCCAATACTTACAGAATCTACCTTTATTTTACTTTTTTGATTTGTTAATAAAAATGCTGCAGCACCTGTAACTGTAAAAGTAGACCTATTTGGTTTAGGAGCTCCATATTCAACTGGGTTTCTATACTGCCTTTCAGCGGTTAAATTATGAGATGATATAGTGCATAATACATTTTTAATATCCTTATTAATTAATAAGTTACCTGCAATTATAAATTCTTCACAAAATGATGCACAAGCATTATAAACTCCTATGTATGGTCTTTTAAAACCAACTGCAGAATAACTACTTACCGTATTTTGATTCAAAAGATCACTTCCAATAATTAAATCCACCTTGTTTAATGAAATACCACTTTTTCTTTTAAGTATTTTAACACTATCTTTTATCATTAACATTTCAGCTTGTTCAAAAGTTTTTTCTCCCATATAATAGTCTAAATACGTTTTATCATACAAATTTTTATAATTTCCTCTTGCCTCTTCTTTACCTGCTACAGTTGAAGCCTCTTTTAAATAAATATCATCAAAATTTATTGTCATATTAACCTCCAAATACAAAGTATTTAATAACCCCAAAAAAGTAAGCCGAAATTGTTCCATATAGTATAACAGAACCTGCAAGTTTAAAAGCATTCATACCTATCCCTGTTACTAGTCCTTCGTTTTTATATTCAAGCATTGCTGATGCCATAGCATGTGCAAAACCTGTTATTGGAATAATTAATCCTGCTTTTGCTTTTGATACAAAGTTATCAAAAAAACCTAATCCAGTTAAAAAGCAAGATATAAATATTAGTATAATAATCATTATGGTTGTTGCATCATTATGATTTATAGAATAATTATTTTCAAGTATAGTAACTATTATTTGACCTAACATACCTATTAAACCACCAATAAAAAAAGATATTAATGCATTTTTAACTTTGTTTTCTTTAGGAGTTATTTTACTAACTATTTTTTTATAATTATCTTTATTCAAATTAATCACCATTTATAGTATTAAAAAAAGTTTGGTTTTTATACCAAACTTTTAATATTAATTATTAATGTACAATTGACCCAGGTATTTTATTAACAGGTTCTTCGTATCCATCTTTTAATACTACTCCTGATAAGTTTTCAGCAGGTAGAGGCTGTTTGTTAGTTGAAACAACAGAACCAATTCCAGCATCCTTCATCATATCTATAAACGCTAATTGATTATTAACAAATGTATCTCTATTTCTTTTTGCATCTAATCTTGCTTTATCTCCAGTAGGTTTATCACTTACTTTTTTTACCTCTTCATTTGCAGTCATTAAATTTGTATAATTACCCGCACTTAATTGTTCAACAGAATAGTTTCCACCTATCATATCATCACATCCTACTTATATAGTAGCATAAAAGATTATTTTTAAACATATTATTAATAAAAACATGTAAACATAAATGTAAATTAATTTGTAATCTTATTCTTTAACTTTTTTAGTATCTTTTTTTCTAATCTTGAAACATAAACCTGGTTAACTCCTAAATTATTTGCAACTTCACTTTGAGTTAGATCTTTATAATATCTATCCATTATTAATGACTTTTCATCATTTTCTAAGTAATTTAATGCATCCTTTAGGTCAATCAAAGTCTCTTTTTCTACTTTTTCTATTGAAGGAGTTACATCAAGAAGTGTAATATCTTCATTTGCATTTATATTGGACTCTAAACTCTTAACATCATTTAGTGATTCTAAAGCAAGTATAATTTTATCTTTTGTTATATCAAACGTTGTTGATAATTCATTTATACTTGGTATATAACCACGTACTTGTTTATGTTTGTCCATATATTCTCTTAGTTTATTACCCAACCTAATTACATCTCTTCCAATTTTAATACTTCTATCTTCTCTAACATATTTACTTATTTCACCTAATATATAGTTATAAGCATAAGTTGAAAATTTGACGTTTTTTGATTCATCATAATTTTTATATGCGTTTAAAAGACCTATCATTCCTACCTGATACATATCTTCTTTATCTTTATATCCATTATACTTTGAACATATATAATATATTAAGTTTTTATTTTTATTTATCACTTCTTCTTTTATCGTTATATCACAACCTTTTCAAATACATTTAATTCATTTTCCAAATGAACTAACCTTCTTAATTCTCTTATATCTCCACCAAATAAATAAAACTTTCCTTTTGTTTTAATAATCATTTTTCTAAGACGTTTTATTTCTTTGATAGCATTTTTTGATATTTCTTTTAATTCACTAATATTTAAAACAACGTATTTAATTCCGCCTTCTATAATCACCTCCTTAACATTAGTATCAAATTCTTTGATATTATTATCGTTAAATAATCCCGAAAGTCTTACAAATAAAATTCCTTTTCTAAATTCCATTACTATGTTCAATGTTAAAACCTCCTAGATAATTTTATTAAATCACTAATACATAACAAAAAAAAGGCTTTCGACAAAGCCTTACTTTATTATTCCTTTTCTTTCAAAAATGGTATTATATCACTAGTTTTTTTCTTACCATTTATTATATTATATACAATTTCTATAAATGGCATCTTTATTCTTTTACTATGTAATAATCCATATATAGATTTAAGTGTATATACTCCTTCAACGGTATTATTTTTCAAATACTCATCTAATTCTTCTTTTGTTTTTTCTTGACCTAATAATACGCCAAAGGAATAATTTCTACTAGTTGTAGAAGTACATGTTAACAACATATCACCAAAACCAGCATAACTCATTATGGTTTTTTCATTACCTTTCATTTTTTTTATTAAATGTCTTGTATCATTAATACTTTCAGTTAAAAACATTGCCTTAGTAGATTCAGATACTTTCATACCATCAAGCATACCTGATATTACTGCTATAACATTTTTCAAAGTACCGCATAATTCTACACCAATAAAATCTTTTGTAGGTCTTAGTTTTAAAGTATCTGATGATAAAGCTTTAATAACGATTTCTTTTGTTTTATTATTAGTAGTTGCAATAGAAAGTCCAACTAAATCGTCATGAACCATATCAATTGCAAATGATGGGCCAGAAATTGTACATAATTTTTTCGTTCTTAACACGTCTTTAACTATGTTACTTGCAAATTCACAAGATGATTGTTCAATACCTTTTGATGCAATTACTATATGTTTATCTTTTACGTAAGGTTTAACCGTCTCACATACACTTCTTAAGAATTTAGTTGCAACCGCAAGTACTACTATATTTGCACCATCTATTGCTTTTTCGGTATTAGTAGTGTATATAATACCTTTTGGCATCTTAACTCCTGGTAATGCCCTTTCATTCATATTAGTTTTATTTAATACATCTATTTCTTCTTTTACAGCAGACCACATTATTATTCTATTATTTTTATTTTTACTAAATCTATATGCAAGACCTAATGCATATGCCCCTGCTCCCAATATTGTAATATTCATAATTCACCTAACTTTCATTTACATCAATTAAAGAAAACACATCATCATTATTTAATTCCTTAATATTAAGTACAACTCCAACACCTACTACAATACCACCTAACTCAATTATTGATTTTTTTATTGATCTTATGGTATTTCCTGTTGCGTATATATCATCAATTATATATATTCTTTTATTTTTATATTCCTCATCTATTAACTTTGGCAATTCCAAAGTATCTATACCATATTCTTTTTCATAAGAAAAACTTTTTTCAACTGTTGTAGGTGGAAGTTTTCCCTTTTTTCTTACTGGTATAAATCCACAATTTAATTTATATGCCAAAGCTGATCCAAACAAAAAGCCTCTAGCTTCTGGTCCTACTACATAATCAATTTGTTTATCTTTCAATTCATTATAAAATTGATCAATTATTTCTTTTAAACTATTATTATCAATTACTAAAGGGTTTATATCTATAAATTCTATTCCCTTTTTAGGAAAATCTTTTTCAGTTCTTATGTTTAATTTACTCGATAAACTATTTTTTAAAATTTCCATATTATTTAATCCTTTCTTTAACATTATCAGTTTTACTTATTTCTCCAATTAACAAATTACTATTAACGTTATGTTTTTTTATATTGTCCTTTACTTTAGCTTCGTCATAATTTGCATAACAATATTTACACATATGATTGCACGTGTTATATTCGCCAATATCAACCATTTCAACACAATCACATTTCTTACCCCTTGCATTCCATTTTTTAAAGTTCGTTTTACCAGTTAATTTATATGCAACATCTTTAGTAATACAATCTGATTTTATAAACCCATATTCTACTAAATTATGCTTTTCTGCGCACGTTTGCACTGTCATTCCATGCTTTTTTGCAGATAAAGCAAAATTAATTCCAATTGTTTTATAATCTTCATCACTTAATTCTTTACACCTTAAATATGGCATATTATATCTTACGTTTTGATACATATCTATAAATGATATTATTATTTTATCAACGTATCCTTCTAATAATTCACACATTCTTTCAAAGCTTTTAACATGATAATCTACCGTGTATATATCATTTATAAAAACCGGATCATACCTAACCCATATTTTATCTTTACCTATTTTTTTTGATAATTCTTTAATTGCGTTTATTATCTTACCTTTTGCAGGTACGTTAGGCTCAATATCTTTTTTATATGAGGTTAAAGTAACGTGAAATATAAATGGTACCGGAATTTTATCAATATGCTTTATAATTGGTATAGGGTTCTTTGTACAAAATACAATTCCATCTACGTCTTTAAAACATATTTTACTAACAAGTGTTTTGTAAAAAGGGTTTCTTGTACACACATATCCATCTTTAAATCTATTTAAAAGCCACGGAGTATAAAACGCAACAATATCAGTTCTTCCACTAATGTTTAGAATCATTATCTAATTGTACCTTTACTTTAATAATGGCTTTATTAATTTCTTGAATATCTATTTCATCTTTTGCTTCTTGTAGTTTAAGTTCTTCACCATCTATAATTAAAATGCTACCATATAAATTAAGAGTATTATCTGTATATGTATTATCTGTATATATAATGTAACTTTTATTAGTAATGGAACTTTCAAATAATATTAATTTATAAAAAACTTGGTCTTTACCATCTTTATCTTTAATTACAAATCTATCTTCTTCAAACATATCATATACTCCTTTTCATTACTTTTTTAGTTGGTAAATCTACAACTATTGCAGATACATTATCAGCACTTTTATGGTTTATTCCTGGTACATAATCAGGCGCATATACAGCTTTTTTAACTATTGTATTTGCATCTGTTTTATTAATGAAGAAATCTTTATAGTTCCTTTCATTTACTAAATCAGTAACTCCATCACTTGATAGAATTATTCTCTGTCCGTTGTTTTCAATAATTGAAAAATGAACATTATTAATTCCAAAACCTACCGCTGCAGTTATCCTATTATTATCAGGGTTTTCTCTTGCTTGCTCATATGATAGCCCATATGATGCTGAATCAAGTGTTGTTAATTCAATTAATTTATCATTTGAATCATCATAACTATATATAGTTGAATCACCGACGTTTGATATAATCGTATAATCACCAACTGTAAGTGCTAAAGCAATTGTTGCATAACAATCATCGTAATTGTTTTTAATGTAATCACTAATTTGTAATATCAATTCATTTATTTCGCTAGTTAACTTGCTATAATCACTAGCCTTTAAATCTACTTCTGTTTTACTATTAAACCAATCTTTAAAACAATTAATGATTTCTGCACTGGCTTTTTCTGCATTTATTGCACCACCTGCGCCATCTGATACAACGTTTAATATGCAATCATCACTTTTTACAATTGATAAAACTGCATCTTGTTGTGGCTTTTCAGGGTAATTAACATATCCTCTATCAGTTGCAAGTGATATTTTATTATTTAGTAAAGTACCACTATATGAATTACTTAAACTAAAACCATTTACACTAGATAGTAGTCCTTTAGCAGTATTTGATACTTCTTTAACATTTATAGAGCTAAAATCAAACGCTTGCTCAAGATTTAAAGAACTAATATAAAACTCAGAAATATCATGAATAATTTTTTCTAATTCCATAACAGATCTTGGATCATCATAAATCTGTTTTTTTACTTTATTTAACGAAATATCCTTAAATCTATCAAGATTTGTTCCAATTAAATAATTTTTTATTAATTTTATCTTATTTCCTTCGTCTATTAAATCCGATTCTATTAAACCCATATCAAATAAATTTGGATATACTACATTAATATATTTAAAAAAGTATTTATAAATATTAAGCCTATATTTTTCAGGCATTGTATCATTAACTATTGAGGTGCAGCATGCATTAAATAAAACCTCTAAATAACCTAACGCAATATCATAATTAAATACTTGCTTATATTTATAAAGTGGTTCTCTAAGATTGATATTAAATAACTTATAATTATTTGAAAAATATAAAACCACATCATTATCACACGCTTTTATTCTTTCAGTATTCTTAGAACCTAAGGCATATAAATATTTGGATACTGCATCAGTTATGTTATCTGGCATATAATAATCAGGATGGTTTTCCATGGTACCTAGTATTGCCCTATCATACATTTTCTTTAATTCTAATTCCATCTTATTCACCTCTTTTTAAATATTCGGTAACAACGTCTATTGTGTCATATATTACATTTTTATTTTTAGCATATTTTATTGAGTTTTTTAATTCTTTTAAAACATTATCTTTTTTAATATATAATAATTCAAAATTACCATCTATTTCACTTTGTTCTAAATTAGTTTTATCTAAATTTGGTTTATCATCATTTTTTATTATATAATAATTTGCTGAAAACATGGTATTAGTATCTTTATTAGGAAATGACTTGCAAAAGTATTTTATATTTATAAATGGTTCACTTTTATTAAATAGTATATTAATACCCACTTCTTCTTTTACTTCTCTAACAATAGTTTCTTGATCTGTCTCTCCTTTTTTAACATGTCCACCAATTACATGTATTGCACCATTAACCTTTGCGAGCAAAAACTCATCATTACTATTAATAATTAATACTTTTGCTCTTTTTACAATATTATTTATTTCATTTTCTTTTAAATTATCATCATTGTGTACTATTGTTTTCATACAACCACCTAGTATAATTATATCAAAAATAAAAAGAGAAATAAATCTCTTTACATGTTTCCAGATATAATATTGTTAAATAATCTATAATAAAGTGTAAATATATTAGCCTTTTTAACTTCTTCATTTACTATTAGGTTTGTTTTTGATAATGTTTTACCCTTTGACTTTAAGGAAATAGTTCCTATGGTTTCTCCCTTTTTTATAGGTAGTTTTATATTGTCTAATTTAATATCATATTTTAAGCCTTTTATCTTTGTACCCTTTTTAACTAATACACTTAAATTATCCTTAGTAATAATATTTATTTTTTTATTTTTAGCCTTATTAATTTTCTTATTTAAAACTATGCTACCCTTTTTTATTTCAGTTTGCATATCATAAGAATTAAAACCATAATCTAATAACGTTGCCATATTTGAATTTCTACTATTACTTTCTTTTGCTCCCATTATAACCCCTATCAAACGTAAATCACCTTTTTTTGCTGTTGCGGTTAGACAATATCCAGCTTCTTTTGTATACCCCGTTTTAAGTCCATCTGCACCCTCATAAGTTTTAATCAATTTATTTGTATTTACAAGCCAAAACTTATTATCAGAATCTTGTCTTAAATAATCTTCATATATTGTTGTGTATTTAAATATTTCTTCATGTTTTACAAGATTTTTAGCCATTATTGCCATATCATATGCTGAAGAATAGTGATTTGCCTCATCTAATCCAACAGCGTTTTTAAAATTTGTATCTTTTAATCCAAGTTGTTGAGCTTTTTTATTCATTTTATTTACGAAGTTTTTCTCAGTACCTGCTATCCTTTCTGCAAATACTATGGTAGCATCATTGGCAGAACCAATTGCAACCGCCTTAAACAAATCCTTAACACTCATTTTCTCATTAGGTTGCAAAAATATTTGGGATCCTCCCATACTAGATGCATATTCACTTGCCACTAGTTTTTCATCCCATTTAAGGTTTCCTTCTTCAATTGATTCCATTATAAGTAACATACTCATAATCTTCGTCATAGATGCTGGTGCAAATCTTTCATGAACATTTTTTTCATATAAAACCTTACCAGTTGTTGCATCAATTAGTATTGCACTTTTTCCATCTGATAACAAACCACTTTCACTTTCTTTTGCATCATCTTTAATCGTTGTTGTACTTTTATCTATTGCAAAACAAACTGGTAAGAATAAAAACATTGCAATAAGAAAAAGACATATTTTTTTCAATTTAAACACCTCTATTAAAAAATATGTCTTTATTTATTATTTATACTATTTTTTCTTCTTTAATCTTAATAATTTCTTTTAAATATCCTCCATAACTTTATCATCAACTTTTTTGATTTTTAATGGATCATTTATAATAGTAATTTTATTGTAACTAAATCCATAAACATAAGATTCTAAAGAGGCACATTCAATCTTATTATCTATAACATTTAATATTATGTATCGTCTACCTTCATACTCAATAGTATCTTTTTCATAACAACACACCTATAACCATCACTATCTACCTTAATAATAAAAAAATATCTATTGCTACTTTCATCACCACGATGTATTGATATGACATTATTTAATTTTATATCCATACTTGTTTTATATGAATCAACAAACATTTTTACTTCTTTTTTAAACGAATTATCTTCACAAATTATAATTGATCTATAAATACTATCTAATAATATATCAAAATCTTCTTTACGAATTCTTTCTTTTACTTTATCAACATCTCTTTCATTTATAGTTACTAAATTATGTTTTAGTGCTCTATCTGAATCAAAGTTCCTATATTTTTGACTATACAAAATATATTCATAATTTTCACCAAATTCAACAAAAAAGCAGATTTAATCTGCTTCTTCTTTTTTCTTACTTGATAAAAAAGTTACTTTTTCACCAATTACTTCCATAACTTGTTTAGATTTTTCATCTTCAGTTTCATACTTTCTAGTTTGAAGTCTTCCTTTAATACCAACCAAGTCACCTTTTTTGCAGTATTCACTAGTAGATTCAGCAACACCACTCCATAAATAGCAGTCAATGAAATCAGTATCATATTCACCATTTACGTTTTTAAAGCTTCTTGGTACAGCAAGTGTTATTCTAGTAACGTTTTTACCCGTATCAGTTTTCTTTAATTCTGGGTCTTTAGTTAACCTACCAATTACCACTAATTGATTTAACATATTTATCTCTCCTTTCAAGACAAATATATCTTTTTTTTATTAATTGATAAAAACATAATAATTATGATACTGAATATTTTTAATTGTAATTATTATTATATGGTGTGTTAAATATGAAAAACTACACATTTTTAAGTGTAGTTTTTTTATTTTAATAAAACAAACATCAAATAATGACATTATCTTTTACATACTATATTATTATCGCCTTTTAGTAGTTGATTTAATTCAACCGCGTATTCTAGCGGTAATTCTTCTTTAAAAGCATCAATAAATCCTAGAATTAATAATTCTTCTGCTTTTTGTTCATCAATTCCTCTACTCATTAAATAAAACAATTCATTTGGATCTATTTTAGATACGGTAGCTTCATGCTCTAAATAGCTTGTTTTATTATTACATATATTTGTTGGAAAAGTATCACTTTTTGACTTTTTATCTAAAAGAATAGTATCACACTTTACGTTTGCATAAGAATTGGTTGCGTTCTTTGTTATTTTAACAAGTCCTCGATATGATGCATTACCACCGCCTCTAGCAATTGATTTAGATAATATATTACTTTTCGTATTTTTTCCAATATGAATCATTTTGGCACCTGTATCTTGTATTTGATTCTTATCAGCTAGCGCTATTGTTGTACAACTTCCCTTTGCATAATCTCCTTTAAGTACACATGCTGGATATTTCATAGTTACTTTTGAACCGATATTACCGTCAATCCATTCCATGGTACCGTTTTCTTCAACCAACGCTCTTTTGGTTACTAAATTATATACGTTATTTGCCCAGTTTTGAATAGTGGTATATCTACATTTAGAATTTTTACCAACAAATATTTCAACAACTGCAGCGTGTAAAGAATCCGATGTATAAGAAGGAGCCGTACATCCTTCTATATAGTGTAAATCACTATCATCATCAACTATTATTAACGTTCTTTCAAACTGACCCATATCTTTTGAATCTATTCTAAAATAGCTTTGTAGTGGTCTATCTAATTTAGTGTGTGGTGGGACGTATATAAAAGTACCACCAGACCATACAGCAGAATTTAATGCTGCAAATTTATTATCATCACATTTAACAAGTGTTCCAAAATACTTTTTAAATATTTCTGGATACTTTTTTAAAGCGGTATCAGTATCTAAAAAAATAACGTTTTTTTCTTTTAATACTTCTAACATATTGTGATATAAACCTTCACTTTCATATTGAACGTGCATACCACCTAAGTATTCATCTTCTGCTTTTTTTAAACCAATATCCTCAAATGTCTCTTTTACGTTTTTATCTATCTTATTCCAATTGCTACCAACGTCATCATATACTTTTTTATAATATCTAATATTATCTAGATTTAATTTTATTGATGGACCAAATGAAGGCATTTTCATGTTTTTAAAAACTTTATATGAATCACATCTATATTTCGTCATCCAACTAGGTTCTTGCTTTATTCTTGATATTTCTTTTACCTTTGATAAATCTAGACCTTTTTCAAATGTCTTCATTTAAATCATCCTTTCTACTTAATATATTTTCTATTTTGTTTTTTTCTTAAATTTTCCTTTTCATCTTCATCCATAAAAGTCCAATTTAAACATGTTTCTTTATCTTTGTTGTATTCAGTTAAATAATCTTGTACCTCTTTTTTTGTATAAAAATCCAATACATCAGGAAACAAAGTTTTAACATCGTGAACCGAGTAACAATAAACCTCGTTATATTTTAAAACACCATCATTAAGTGCCTTTTTTGCATCTTTTAAGCTTTCAAATACCTTATATGGTATTATTGTTGTTCTATTACTTATTTTATCTACAAAAATCGGATAATCTATATCAAAAGAAGTTTCCAATACAAATCCCATTGCAAAATCTACAAATACTGGAACACTTTCTCCCTCAATAAACTTTCCTAATCCTACCATTTTATCATCATTACTTATAAATTTTACTTTACTATTTTTCTTTTTCTTAAACCTCATTAATCTATCATTTTCCTTCCAATACTTTTTCTAATCCCTCATATGGTAATAACGCACATTTTTTTCTATTTGGTTGCTTATATATTTCATCATATACATTAGCATCACCAAGTACGTTTTTATCATACTCTTTCTCATCAATCATGTTTTTATAATTATCAATTATTTCTTTAGCTTCTTTTATACTCTTACCTTTTATCATTTCAGTTAATATTGATGCAGAAGATGTTGAAATAGCACAAGCCTCTCCATCAAAACGAGCATCTTCTATTATTCCATTATTAATTTTATATTCAAACGTTAAATTATCAATACAAGTTTTACTATTCATGTTTACCTTTTTATATGATTTATCATCAGTAAGTCCCTTGTTTAAGGGATTCTGATAATGTTCAATCATAATACTTCTTTTTAAATGCTCATCCATATTAACCTCCTATAATGATTCATATAGTATATTATCATTATCTAGTGCTTTAACTAGTTTATCAATATCTTCTTTAGTATTATAAAAGTATAAACTAACCCTTATTGTGTTTTTAACTCCTAATACTTCTGATAATATTTTTGCACAATGTTCGCCTACTCTTACGCATATATTTTTTTTATTTAAATATGCTGCAACATCTTGTGCAAATACATTTTTTACATTAAATGTAATTATTCCGTTTTCAATATTCTTATTATATATATCAATGTTTTTCAAATCTTTCATTTTATTTATTGCGTATTTTTTTAAATCAACCTCATATTTATGAATATTATTTAATCCAAGTTCGTTTAAATAATCTATTGCTTTTTCAAAGCCTAAAATACCAGATAAATTTAGTGTACCAGCTTCTAATCTTTCAGGTAAATCTTTATATTCTATATTGCCTAAACTATCAAAAGATGCATTCATACCACCACCTAGTATAAGTGGTTTTACTTTTGATAAGTATTTTTCTTTTCCATATAATATACCAACCCCAGTAGGGCCTAGCATCTTATGTGCTGAAAAGGTTAAAAAGTCAACGTCTAAATCTTTTACATCAACTATCTCATGTGGTACACTTTGTGCACCATCTACTAAAACTATTATCCCTTGCTTATGGGCATATTCTACTATTTCTTTAATTGGTCTTACATCACCTATTACGTTAGTAATATGTGAAAGTGCAATAACCTTAGTTTTTTTAGTAATCGCTTTTTTTACATTATTTAATGACAAAGATAAATCATCTTCTAAATCAATATATTTTATTATTGCACCATTTTTACTTGCAATATCAAACCAAGGTAATATTAATGCGGCATGTTCTGCTTTTGTTGTTAAAACCTCATCTCCGGATGATAAATAATCTTTGAAAAAACCCTTTATAATTATATTTAAGCTTTCGGTTGCACCACTAGTAAAAATTATTTCTTCTTTTTTATCAGCGTTTATAAAGCACTTTACTTTTTCTCTTACATTATCTAATTTTTCATCAACTATTCTTGATAAATTATAATCACCACGATGTGCATTTACTGGATATTTTAAATAATAGCTACTAACCTCATCTGAAACACTTTTTGGTTTTAAAGTGGTTGCAGCATTATCTAAATAAACAATACCACTATTTAAAATTGGAAAATCTTTATTGAAATCCATATATATCACCTCCTACCATTTTATTAATTCTTTATTCAATTGTTCTTTTTCCTCAAAACAAATATCTAACGTACCAACTAACATGCCCGTTAAAAGAAGCTTTCTTGCCTCTTTTTTGCTTAATCCCCTACTCATCAAATAAAATAATTTATCCGGATTAAAATCACCTATAAAAGCAGCATGCCTTGATTCGGAATCAAACTCATCAATTAACAAAACAGGATTTATTTTATTATCATTTGATTTATTTATTGAAATAATTTTACTATCTTGATTAACCACTGATAAATTGGATTTTTTAGGTACAAAGGACGTAACATCAAAATTAATCGAACCATTATCTTTTGTTACACCATTATTATAAACATCACTAATTGTTTCTTTTGCATTATGGTTAACATTTATTTTATAAGTTGATAAAGAATCAAAAGATATAACACTATTATTAATTAATACTTTTGATTGCTTATTGTTTAAATTACAAACTATATTTACTTTCTTAGGATTTATACTATAATTATTAAAACTAACAGTACCACCATTTATATTTATTTCATAAGTAACAGGCTTTGCATCTTTTACGTTAATATAAATATTTACGTTACCACGTATATTAAAAACATATTTTTTTGCCAATACTTTTTTTATTAATATATTTTTATCTTCATTAATATCAATTACATATTCTTCTTTTTTTATTTCCTTATCTATTAATAATCTATTCATGATTATCACATCCATCATTTGCTACTGTCACAATCTTATCAAAATTAAAACCATTTTCTTCAATTTTTTTTGCAAGCGAATAATCTCCGCTTTTAACGATGTGTCCATTCATAAGTACATGAACAAAATCCGGTTTAATGTATTTTAACAAATGCGTGTAATGAGTAATAATTAAATATGATGTTTTAGGATTAGCTTTTTTATATTCATTAATGTTTTTTCCAACTATTTTCAAAGAATCAACGTCAACTCCTGAATCAATTTCATCAAACATAACAAACTTAGGTTCTAACATTTTCATTTGAAGTATTTCATTTTTCTTTTTTTCACCACCAGAAAAACCTTTATTAACACTTCTATGAACCATCTCATTTGGCATATGTAAATCATCAACTGCAGCATCTATTTTTTTTATAAATGAATATAAGTTAACATTTTTACCTTCTTTAGAAGATAATGCCGTTCTTAAAAAGTCAGAGTTAGTAACGCCATCTATTTCAAGAGGATTTTGATTTGCTAAAAATAATCCCATTCTTGCTCTTTGATCAGTTGTTAAATCAGTTATACTAGTACCATCAAAAGTAATGTCTCCGTTTAATACTTTATAATTCGGATCATTCATAATAGCTTTTGTTAAAGTTGATTTACCTACTCCATTAGGTCCCATTATAACGTGTACTTCACCATCATTAATATCTAGATTAAAATCATTTAATATTGTTTTGTTTTCCACTTTAACACTTAAGTTTTTAATTTTTAGCATAAAATCACTCCTAACCATTTTATTTTACCATAAAATGACTATTTTTTATAGGTTATAAAAAGAAAAAATAGAGATTACTCTCTATTTAAACACCTAAGTTCCATGCTTTACTAGTTTCTTCTTTTTTCTTTTGTTCATCTCTATCAATGTAATAATAATTCATTTCTAACATTTGCATTACTACATCATCATTATAATTAATACTTGAATGATATTTCATAGCAACATAGTCCATTAAAGTTTCTGTTACTTTGTTAGAAAGTTTATAAGTTTCTTGTAATTGATTTTTATATAATTCTCTTAACCAATATAATTCTTTTTCACCATATGAATATGCTTCATAAATGTTATCATAATCCTTTTTCATATCTTTAGCAATTTCATCAACTGGTGCAAGTAACATTAAAGCGTAATGAACTATATTTCTTTCATATGCTGATAACATTTTTATCGAAAAGATATCATCCATTTTAATGCCATCATACTCTACCTTTGTTACTTTATCAAGTGCTTCTTTAAAATAGCATAAAGAAAGTGCTAAGGCATTTATAAATCTATCATTGTAACCAAAATCTGTAAAAATCTTGTGACTTATTTCATCATTTTCCACAATTATTTGCCATGAATTTATATTTTCATTAAACTTAATAATTTTTCCAGTTTCATTCTTAACAATGTGTGAAGAATATTCACCATTTATTTTTTCTCTTCCAATAAATCTTACAAAATTTCTTACTTTAAATTCTACGTACTCAAGTATTTTCTTTCTTTCATTTTTGTCTAATCCATTTAATAACTCATGAACTCTAACGTAGTTTTCCATATTTTCCCACTCCTTTTTTATTTGCCGGTTATTGTAGCATGAAAGGATTCTTATGTCAATAAATATAGTTAGTAAATTTCTATTTTTTGTTTAATAAAAGGCCTTTAAAAATATGAAAAAACTAACTATCATAGTTAGTTTTTTGTTTATTTTCATGATATTTTATTGATGCATCAATAAAAGCTTCAAATATCTTTTTATTAGCATCATCTAAAGTATCTTTTTCAGGATGCCACTGCACACCTATTCTAAATAATGATTTATCGTCTTCAATTGCTTCTATAACGCCATCAATTGATCTTGCAACCACTTTATATTCTCCTGGATTAACCACCATATATGAATGATATGAATTAGTATCAACTTCATCTTTACCAATAATATTTTTTAATACCCCATCTTCTAATTTAACGGTATGCATTTTCCTAAAATGACTGCCTTCGACATTTACTGGAGTTAGTTTTTCTTTTGATGAGTTTATTGCCATAACTTGCATACCAAGGCATATTCCAAGGGTTGGAATATTATTTTCTTTTAGATAAGAATCAATAAAGTAATTATGTTCAAAACTCCTTGTTTCACCTGGCATAATAAATCCATCACATAATTTTATCATTTCAATTAAATTGTTTTTTTCTTCTTCAGTTAGCGGTGTAATCTCTTCTTTAGGCGTTTTTTTATAATCCATTTGCTTGGTAGGCATAATTGCAATTGGTAGACCACCAAATTTTAATACCGCCGTATTATAATCATTAAAAACGTAAAACTGAGTTAAATCTTTTCCCATGTAATGCTCTGAAGATACACCAGTAAGTATACCTATTATAGGTTTTTCCATATTCATCACCATGTTTATTATATAATCATTTAAAAAAACTTACAAGTTGTAAGTTTTATTTATATTCTTTTATAAATCTTTTATAGTAAACTGCTTCATCTATAAATCTATTGAATATTTTTCTAGAATCATCATTTGTATCATAATCTTTTTCAGGATGCCACTGAAGTCCAATCATAAATCTTTCACCTGGTACTTCTACAACTTCAGGAGTACCATCTAGGGCATATCCTTTAATAACCGCCTCATTATCGTGCGCTCTATAATTATGATATGAATTTACTTTTATCTCTCTTTGCATTAATAACCCATATAAAATACTATCACGGGTTAATCTTACAATATGCTCTGAATTATTATGATTTATATCACTTTCTATTTTATATGTTTTATCTAAAACTTTATTTTCATTAGTTAAATAATTTGCTAGTGCTTGCATGCCAAGGCATATTCCAAGTAATGGTACTTGATGTTTTAAAGCATATTCAATTATAAAGGCATCATATTCATACCAAGTATTACCACCTTGTAATAAAAAGCCATCACATAATTGTAATTGCGTTTCTAACGCCTCTTTTTCAAAAATATTTAATTCGCCTACTTTAACAGGTGATTTTCCAAAATAACTAATTGGCTGAGTAGGCAAAATACCAATTGGAATACCTCCGGATTTTAATATAGACGCTCTATTCCCATCATAAGAACAGGTAACTGAAACACTATCTGTTTGTAATTCTGGTCTTTCAACAATACCTATTATTGGTCTTTGCATAATAATCCTCCTAAATAATTATATTATTAATCTATCAATATTTTCATCTGCATCTTTAAAATTTTCACGTTCTAAACAATACACGTAGTCTAAAAGCCCATAAGATAATGCTAATTTAAGCGCTAGATGAACAACGGCTGCATCCCTATCCCATGCAAATTTAACGGCGTTAACGATTTCATTATTATCACTAACACGTATTAGTTCAGCACCTGCTTCATCATAATATATTTTATTATCTTCTTCTAATTTTAATCTTGCATCTTTACCTAAAAAAACTGCTCTTTGATGCGTTCTATTTGAACCCATGAAGAAAAACACTTTATTAAGTGGATCTAAAGTATACTGAGTTCCAGTATAACCACCCGATCCAAAAGCTTTACCAGAAAGTGGATGATATACTTCACTGTCTGCTTGAATTGGATTTTTAGAATAACATAATTTCCCTAAGTATTGAACATATTTACCTGGTTCATATTCCTTACCAGTTACGTTTTTACCCATTCCTTCAAGCGTTTTACTATCTAATATTTCATGATCTAATAATGCTCTAGATAGTTTTATCATATCTTTTGAAGTAGTAAATATTCCTGCATGTCCTGCAAAGTCATTAGCATTTTGTCCAAGGACCCTTGCTTTTTCATCATTTACTACGCCAAGTTCTATGTTGTTTTTAACTCCTACATTACCATCATTATAAAATGAATATACCTCGTTGGTTGATGCAGTCTTCCATAGTTTGTTTTTAGGTACTAATATACCAGTTTCAGTCATATCAGCAGCCTTTAGTATTGTTTCGTTTACAAAATCAAACATTTTCATGCCGGATACTTTCTCAACTAAATATCTAAGTACCATAGCACCCATATCAGTGTATGGATTCCTATTAGTAGGAAAATCAATGTTTATTTTTATATCCATTAGTTTATTATATGCACTTTCATAATCATCATTTGCATCAATTCTATCTGATATTAAAGGCACTTTAAAAGTTAATAAATCTAAAACAGTAACATCTTTCAAATTACTAAATTCTGGTATATATTTACCAAGTTTATCCTCTAAACTTATTACACCATTACTTACTAATTTTAATATTGATATAGATGCAAAAACCTTACTTACACTTGCAATATCATAAATAGTATTTTCATCTACTATCGTGCCATTATCAAGTTCTCCAATTGATAATGTTTCACTATAAACGCTTGTACCATATGATATAGACATAGATGGTGCAAGTTTTCTATCCTTTATAAAATGTCTTACTGACTCTTCCAAACCAGATGCATCATACATCATTTTTCTTAAATCATTAATTGATGCGTCTTTGTTATTCTTAATTATTTCATA
>CADBMO010000102.1 GCA_902795755.1 uncultured Erysipelotrichaceae bacterium
ATACTTTTTTACCATCCAAATCTGATTTTAAAATTGGAAATAGTAAGCATTCGGCTTCTACCGTTGTAGTTAAGTGTCTTCCATTTAATTTATAGATGTTTTGTTTATCTTTGTCCCCGGTAAATAGCCAAGGTTACAAGAGTTTTCTACTACTTGTAAAAAAGTCTGATACCCATGACCACCTGTTTTCCAACACCTTATTTTTGCGTTTGCAACTTTAACAGAACCAGAATCATAAAACGTATCTTTATCTAAATCAACCAAACCTTCATTTAATGCTGCAGATAATGTAATAATTTTAAAAGTAGATCCAGGCTCATAAGTAGACCATATAGGAAGATTACGATTAAGTGTTTCTATATCATATTTTTGATAATTTGATGCGTTAAAATTAGGCCTTGATGCAATTGCAAGTATTTCTCCAGTATTTGGATTCATTGCAATTGCAAGTGCGTTTTCAGGATTATACTTATAAACCGCATTATCTAGTTCCCTTTCAATACTTGATTGTATTTTATCATTTATGGTAAGCGTAATATTAATACCATTTTGTGGTGCGGTATATACTTGTGATAATTTTAAATTATTACCCTTAGCATCTGATAAATACTTTATCGCACCATATTTACCTGTTAAATACTTATCATATTGTAATTCAATACCAGATAGTCCTTGATTATCTATACCAACAAAACCTAAAGTGTGAGATAATTTTTTAGGATAAACATAATTTCTTTTGGATTCTTTTAATAAATATACCCCATCAAGGTTTAATTTATCAATTTTATCAGCAATTTCAAAACTTAATCTTCTACCTATAGGATGAACTCTTTCTATACTTGTGTTTTTATAAACGTGCTTTTTCATTTCTTCATATGAAACACCTAGTATTTTACTTAGTTTTTTTGTAGTATATTTTTTATTCTTAATTTGATTAGGAATTAACACTAATGATGCAGTTGTTACATTATCTGCTAACACAACACCATTTCTATCATATATTTTACCCCTATCTGGTTCTATAGGTAAATTCCTACTCCATAAATCTTTTGCAAGTAAACTTAATTTATCATACTCAACAAGTTGAATATATACCACTTTTGATATTATTACAATAAATAAAAAGATAACAACAATTATAAATATTTTTATACCATTATTTTGCTTATTTATATTCAAAGTATATCACCAATTAATTTTATTAAGCATATGCAAAAAAAATACTATAAAAAAACAAGGTTATTTAACCTTGTACTTTTTACCCAAATCCAAACCTTGTAATTGTAGCTTTACAATTATATCGTTTATTTCACTCGACTTAAAACCATATTCTTTTAGTTTTTTTCTATTTAGCAAACACAACTCATGCACATAATTAATATCTTGTTCTACTAATTTATCAACTATTTTTTTATCAATTGTTAAAACCTTTATATTCTTTTTTAATACCTCTTTCACAGAAAAATCCCCCTTCTTTTTAAAAAGTTGTGTATATTATAACACTTTTTTTAAAAAATGGTACAAAAAATTTAAATATTTAAATTTTTAACAAATGGGGCAACCGCATAATTATCTATATAATGATTATCATTATCAATATAAGACCCTCCTAAAGTCTCTAGCATATAGTATGCTATATTATTATCAATATTTTTACTATTATAAAAACCATTATCGATTAAATCAGAATGTTCAAATGCTAATAAACAATTCATCTTTGGTATTATTATCTGTTTATTAACGTTTCGATTTTCTAAAAATATTATACTATTATGTGACAACATATGCTGATTATATGTACCTACATATTTAACATTATCTAACTCAAATTTTAGTAGATACAAACTTAGTTTATTATCATTAATTATTTTTTTATTCATAAGTACTCCTATTAATATATTAACATGAAAAAGATACTAACTCAAGTCAGTTAGTACCCAATCATAATTACCAGTATCATAAGTAGCACCACAATAAGGACATACACCAGTTGAATTAGCATCAACGTTTGCACCACATCCTGGACAGTATTTAGCAGTACCTTCACTTTTTGCATTAATCTTCTTTTCAAACGTTAAATAATTATCCTTTTCAACTCTTTGATCATTAACTCCACTTTTATAATCACCACTTGATTTATCTACGATATAATCCATGCATCTTGAAGTTAATAATACTTTAATTACGTATTTATCTTCTAGTTTTTCAATACTTTGTATACTACTAGATTTAACGTTTAATTCGTCATACATTTGTCTTTCATTATTTTTATTTAATTCATCAACCATAGTTTTATATTTTTCAAATAATTCAGGGCTTAATTTGTGTTCTACCCTTCTCATGTTATCAGTCATTATAGCGGTTAATAACATAATAAACGTATTATCTACCTTTGCTATAAATCCACTTTCTGAAAAACTACTATCTTCCTTAATTAATTCATCAATCGTCATTCTCGTTTTCCTCCTTTACTTTATCTTCTTCAATTATATCATTTTTTGTTTCATTTTTACTATTATTAGTTTTTTTACCACTAAAAATATATCTACCAACTAATATTATACCAATTATTAAAACTGCTAAATATGCAAGCCCTAAAAATGGATTTACGTGCCATAATATTATAAATAGTTTAAATAGGTAGAATAATAATTCTAAAATACTAAAAAATCCTCCACCACCACTTTTACTATCACTACTATCACTATCATATGATGAATCAAAACCACTATCTGCCTTAACGGTAGTTGCAACTATTAATGATAGTGCAAATACTATTAATATAATTATGAAAAATATAATTTGTTTTTTTGTAAACTTCTTTTTCATATACTACCTCTGACTTAAAGATTGCTTTTTAGATAATACCCATTTATTAGATAAAGTTGAAACTACACTTCCACAGTGCTCACATTTTTGTGATGCAGCATTATCTAATTCGGCACCGCAGTTTGGGCATTTATTTACCTTTTTATCAATAGATTTAACAAAATACATCATATAATACTGAGTTACTTTCTTTTTGTTATTACCTCTTATACAATTATTATTATCATCTACTATATAATCATAAAAATTAATTTTCATCTTAGTGCTAATTGTTAGTTTACCATTTTTATCATCTAAATAATCAATATTAAAATCTTCTAAAATAAAGTCAGACATTATATTCTTTTCCTTTTTTACTTCTAAACTTTTTAATTGCATTTCATATTGATTATATAATTCATCAGTTAAATTATTTCTTAAAATATCATAATCAAAGTTCATCCATGCATTTTGTACATCTATATATATTTTATAAAATTCATTTTTTAATTCTTCATAATCTAAATTATACTTACTTATTATTTCTTCTTCCATTTTCTTTTCTTTTGCATAATAAATCTTTTGATAATATGAATCTTTTATTTTTATATATATGATAGGTACAAAGACGATTAATATAAATGGTATTATACCAATAATGGATAAATCACCTTCAATATTAAATAATAATATGCTGGCAAAAAATAATAATACCATTACTCCTAGTATAACAGCATAATTTATTAATACCTTTAGTCCATGTTCCTTAAAATAATTTATAAAACCAGCGATTATTGCAATCGTACCAATTATTATTATAGGGACAAATACTATAACAAAGAAAATACCAGATATAACCGTAGTTCCTCCAGAACTTATACTAGAATCACCAGATCCCCATGAAGAACCAGAATCATACGAACTACCTGAGTCCCAACTAGAACTACTAGAACTATCTGAACTACTAGAGCTACTATCATATGATGTATCAAATCCGGAATCACCTTTTAAATGGTTATAATCAATTGTTTTACTACTTAATAAAAAACCAAGTGATATAAAAAATATCATTATAACAATAATTAATATAATATTTTTAATTTTTTTCATAACGAATTACCTATATATTAAAAGGTACTTAATAAGTACCTTTTAATTATCCTTGTCTTTTAGATTCCTTTTTAGAAAGTACCCATTTATCTGATACATTTGCGATTATACTACCACAATATTCACATTTTTGTGATGCAGCATTATCTAATTTAGCACCACAGTTAGGGCACTCTTTAACTTTCTTACTAGAAAGGTTAGCAACAAACTTCATTTCATAATGTTGCGTTATTTTTCTAGAATTAGTACCGCGAACAACATTGCCATCTTTTTCTATATAATCATAGAATTCACATATTAATTCCATTGTAATAGTAATTTTATTATTTTCATCACTTATGTCAGTAATCATTGCATCTTTATATACAAAATCAGTCATTACGTTCTTTTCGTTTTTAACTTTTAATGTATCAAGTTGCATTTCATATTGATTATATAATTCATCAGTAACCATTGAACGAATCTTATCATAATCAAAATCAGTCCATGAGTTTTGTATATCTAAATAATCATTATATCTGTTTTGTAAAAATTCTTCTTTGTTAAAGTTTGGTATAAACTTAGCAACTTCATCATCTGGTTTTTCTAAAGTATGATCTAATGTAAATGAAACAGAACTACCTACTCCACTTAAATTTATTTTACCACGTGCTATAAGAATAATTATTACCAATATTGTTATAAAGGTAAATAATCCACCTATAGAACCTCCCCCACTACTTCCTCCGGAATAGCTTCCAGAATCTGAATCCCAAGAAGAACCAGAATCCCATGAGGAACCTGAGTCATATGACCCTCCAGAGTCATATGAAGAGTCAAAACCAGAATCTGCTTTTACTTTAATTGGTGAAGTTTTAAATATTAAAGCAAAAGAACCTAGTATTAATACAACTAATAATATATATTTTAATACTTTTTTATTTTTCATATTAACTTAATTTTGCACCACAATTAACGCAAAATTTACCACCATTTATTTGCGCTCCGCATTCTGGACAAAATTTAGCACCTTCACCAGCTGCTGCGTTATTCTTATTATTATCATTATTAAATGCGTTTGCCATAACACCAGTTCCCATTCCACCAGATGCCATGTTCATCATACCAACTCCCATGAAACCATTTGCTGCTCCATTTGGATTTGATGCTGCAGCTTCCATAACGTTTAATACACGACCTTGTTGCATCATTGAATTTGAATTGTGTTCGTATTCGTCTATCTTCTTGTTAGACTCATCATCTAAAGTAACAGATTCAATAGCAAATCCAGTTAATTCAATACCACGTTTTCTAATTGGCTCATCAAATACTTTTTCATCCATAGTCTTTTTAATTTCGTCTGTACTACTTGGTAATTCTAGTACTGGTACTTTATGATCTTTATTTCCAAGTTCGTTTAATACGTTTTGGAATGATGCCAATACTTCACTTCTCATTTGGTCATTTAATACTTCTTTAGTAACAATGTCAGCAGTGCCTGCAAACTCTCTCATAAATGCTGCTGGATCAGTAATTTTATAAGTATACTTACCAAAACATTTAACTTGTACACGAAGTGGTGTAATATCTCCAGTCATTTGATTTGGTATTGCATGTGAATAATCTTGGAATGGTACAGGTGCTGCAGTTCCAAATTTATTATCAATTATTTCTTTCGCATTAATATAAAAAACTGCTTGTTGTTTAGCAACGGCACCATTATATGTGAACCTTTGCCACATATCTTTAAATACTTTACCAAAATCACCTGCAAAGAATGATGGTGAAGTTGATTCATCAAATGTATAAATACCTTCTTCTGCAGTAGCATCTAATATTTTACCTGATTCAAATATAACTGCTATTTGACCAGGTGCTACCATAATACCACTTGATTTAGATATAACTCCATTTTCTGTAGTTTTCTTTACCATCAACGTATTCATATCCATGTCTTCGCATGTTATGAAATCCTTCCATTGATCATGTAATTCTCCTTTAATAGATTTTATTGCTGATTTAATTAATCCCATATTTTTACCTCCTATTATCAACAACTATATTTTATCATACTTTTATTATTTTTTCTACTAATTTGTATTAATAATTGAATTAGCGTATTTATATAATAAAAAAGGCTTTTAAAAGCCTTTTAATTATATTTACATGCTTTTTGGCAAGCTAAGTTTTTATCACCATTTGTAACATAATCAGTTTTATGATTACCATTGTGTAGCCATACATTATTGCCCATTGGTACATATTTTTTAGTACTATCCGTTTGATTACCAGTAATAAAATTCCAACCATGATCTGCTATTATTCCATTAGAATTAGGTATTTGCTCACAGACAAATCTAATATTATCAGCTCTAATACCATATAACCCATTTACTTTGTTTGAACCATGATCTTTGCATGCTGCTTCCCCAGCAGCAGATTTTTGATATACAACCATAGCTGCATCATCATCATGAATATCTAAAGAACTTCCAACATCTGATTTTCCTTTTGGAGCAGGGCAATATTGACCATTATAATTAGATTTATAGCAATTGCAATTATACATGTCATCACTTGACATTTTAATATGTAAAACCGGACTATGAGGATATTTATCTTCTTTGGTTTGTTTCTTATTTGCGTTTTTAGCATCTTCTTTATTAATTAAAAAGTTCATATCACAGCTTGAATCATTTATAGCATTGTTTTCAAGTGATAACCATCTATAAATTTTTGCATCCGAATCAACTTTTTTTACACTAGAGCAACAATCGAATGTATTACATGCCCGGCTTTCTGTTGGATAAGTTCTAGAACAAACATGACCCGTATATTTATCAGAAACCACTTTAGTGTTAGTTCTTGTTTGAGAACCAGTACCACAGGTTTTGCTACAAGAACCATATCTACCATATTCAATATTTTCACTTTTCTCACTACACTGTTTATATACAGTGTAACCATTTGAAGCAGGGGCAGAGTTAGAATTGGAATTTCCTGCTAAATCTGTTGCATTTATAATTAACAAATGTACACCTGAACCATCTAACGAGTTTGATAAATGCGCACCATACCCATTTATTTCCCATCTCTCAGCACCATCTTTATACCAAGATTTAACTCCACTATCGTTTGCATAATTTGAAGTTACATTGCCAATCCCACTAGTCTCATCATAAATATTAAAGTATCCCTTAGCAACGTTTGAATTGTATTGAAGATTTGGAAATCTCTCAAGTTTAACATTAGTTATTGTTGGTGCAACAGTATCAACACCAAATGATGTGCTTTTTTGCCAATACCCTCCATCTTTATCTTCTAAATATAATGATGTAGCACTTTGTTTTTGATCAGAGAAAGAAGCACAAAACTTATTATCTATATTCCCTTCATCATTTACTTTTATTCTTTTTTCACCTATTTGAACATATTCTATAAAACTATCTAGGTTTTTTCCTTCGGGAATCTTTGGTATTATACATAAAGTAAGATTACCATCATTTCCTAAGTTTTCTTTATTAAACCAACCACTATCCGTTCTAGAAACTTCTTTATTGCTTCCATTATAAAACTTATATGATGCTTGTGGCCCGTTTATTGTCCTTATTTCTATAGAATCAAGCGTTGCAGCATAATCACATTCACCATTAGTATAATCACTATATTTATATGTTGCATGA
>CADBMO010000103.1 GCA_902795755.1 uncultured Erysipelotrichaceae bacterium
ACTTTATAGGAACGGATATATTCAAAATCTAACGGATAATAAAATAAATAATAGTAATAATTTAAAATTATACGGAATACATAGATGCTATCCATTAAATGACTCATTAAATAAAATACTTTTAAAAATTTATTATAGAGATATAAGGTATTAAGATTAGGTTTTCTAATCTTTTTTTATTAATTATTTGACTGTGTTTTGAATATATTGTATTATTAAATCATAGATAGTGAGGAAAGTATTATCATGATAAAGAAAGCATTTAAAAGTGTGTTTATAGTAACTATTGTAATGATAATATTTATGTTTGTTGATTGTAAATATGACTTGAATATTAGCAAAATTGATAGTTTAAGCGCGGCAGCATTACCTGTAAAGATTGAAAGATTAAATAATAATTCAAAAATACTGATTGTTGGAGATAGTCGAATGAGAGATATATGTTATTCGATAAATAAAGATGATTCATGCCTAACATATGGAGGCGGTCGTTATTATCCTTATCAGGTTGACCAGAATAGAAAGATAAATTCAAAAGAGTACCAGGATTTAGCAAAAAAGACTATTGATGAAGTGGTACACAAGTACGGGACAATTAATGTGTTTGTTGTTGCAACAATAAATGATTATTGGTATGGGCAAGATATAGCAAAAAAGGGTGCGCTAGAGATGCTTAGTTTTGCTAACTCTTTAAAGGAACATAACGAAAGAGCAAGGGTATATGTATGCAGTTTAATAAAAACTGAAACAGGTACTACGGCTGATTATTACAATGATTTTGTAAAAGAGCAAATTAAGACTAAATACAATAATTTGCAATATCTAGATATTACACCTGATAGCATTAATTATTCTGATGGAGTTCATTTTAAAGAAAATACAAGTGCAGATATTAACAATAAATTTAAAAAGGTAGCTACATCTGATAAATGTAAAATTGAACTTACCAACAAAAAAATATCACAATCAAACAACCAAAAATCATCATCTAAGTATAGATTGACATGTAACCAGCAAAGGTCAATAAAAGGAATAAAGATTAATAATGGGGCAAACATCTCTAACCCAGCTATTAATAACAAGGTGTTAACTGGTGATATTACGAACTTGAATCAAAATAGAAATTATGAAATAGAAATAACAGATTCTTTAGGCTATTATTATTCATATAAATTTAGTCCTGTAGATGAATTATTTTTAGATTCATTACCAGCTGGTAAATGCCCGGTTGCGCCTAGCATAAACGGCGTATTGGTAAATGGATCAAGTACAGAATATGATACCAAAAGAGTTAAATACATAATAAACACTTCAAATTTAAGTGAAAAAGAAATAAAAAATTTATACTTAGTTTATAAGGCATATAAAAAAGATAATATTACATTCTATAACATAAATGGAAATCCAAAAGCCGAAAAAATAGGGACTTGGTACACAGGCTATGTAATTCCTGTAACCGCATTATCAAAAGATGGAGATAAATATAAAAAAGATATAGCTTTTAATAATTATTATTATACTGCATTATATTCTGGTAGTAAGCTTTGTTATTTTAAGTTTATAGTAGAAGACGGATATGAAATGAATAATAATTTTAGAAGATATAAATTGTCGACGCTTAGTATAACAACTAAAAAAGGCTTGATTAATGGTTATTCTTCATCCATTCGAATAACTTCAAGTGATAAAAAAGTATTTGATAGTTACGGAGCTGATGCAATTTCGTGTAAAGCAACATCAATGAGTGCAAAAAATGGCACTGGTAATAATAAAACGTCTACCATAACAATGACAAAGAAAAATTTAAAAGGGACGTTTAAATTAAAAATACCTGATAGATATTGGGAAACAGGATATTTGTTAAATCCAGTAACTGGTAAAAATACTCCTTTAGCAAAAACAAAAAAAATGACTAGAACTTCTAATACAATTCAATCAGATGGAAAAAAATCTTATGGTGTGGAAATATTTAAAAAAGAAGGCAGTAAAGTATATGCTATGGATTCTGGTACTGTTAAAGTAGTATCAAATGGAAATAGCCACAAACATAACTATGGTAAATATATTCAAATACAATCTAGAATAAATGGAGAAGAATATATTCATTCTTATGCTCATTTAAAAGACGTAAAAGTTAACGTAAATGATAGAGTATATAAAGGTCAAATAATTGGAACCGTTGGTAAAGAAGGTTATAAAAATAAACCGTTAAAAGAACCATTATTATTTGTTTCAATAACACATACAGGGAAAAAATATAGTGAGGCTTTATTACTTAACAACTTTGTAGGAAGAAATTTATCTTATGTTAATGTAACATCAAAGAACTATTCTGATTTTCAAAAATATATTGATGATAAAAGAATACCTGATTACAATAAGTATTGTACAAATAATAAAAAGTAGTATTGAA
>CADBMO010000104.1 GCA_902795755.1 uncultured Erysipelotrichaceae bacterium
AAAAAACACCTGGATATGTTGAAATAAAAAACATTATTTGATATAATGGTATAGTAAGGAAGTGATAAGATGACATTTTCTAGTGAAATAAAAAAAGAAATAAGCACTGTAGAGTGTACTAGGGCTGAATATTTATCTGAATTATCTGGTATTATAAGAACTAGTGCAGATATTAAAATATATAATATTAAGATTCAAACCGAAAACAAATTTGTTGCAAATCGTGTTTTTGGACTATTTAAAATGCTTTATGATATAAACTTAAATATATCACTTCGTAAAAATTATAATTTTAAGAAAAATGAAATATATGTCTTGGAATTAAAAAAAGATACTATGAAGGTGTTAAAAGATCTTGGAATCATAAATGATAAAAATGAACTACTAATAATCCCAAACGAGTCATTGTTATCTGACGAAGAATTAGTTAGAGCGTATTTAAGAGGCGTTTTTATGGTTTCTGGTAGTTTAAATAATCCTAAGACATCTAGATATCATTTGGAGTTTTTGATAAATGATTCAGGATATGCTAATTTTTTAAATAACCTTTTAAAAGAAAGAGGAATGAATAGTAAAATTCTTCATCGTAAAAAAGGATACATGGTATATATTAAAGAAGCTGAAAAAATAAGTGATTTTCTTAAACTTATTAGAGCATATAACGGAGTTATGTTTTATGAAGAAATACGTGTATATCGTGAAAAAGTAAATCATACTAATCGTTTAAATAATTGTGAGCAGGCTAACGTTGAAAGAACTGTTAATACTGCAAGAAAACAAATTGAAGAAATAGAATATATAAAAGAAAAGGGTATGTTTGATTTGTTAGAGGATAAGATAAGGCAAACTGCTGAGTATAGAGTTAAGTATCCTGAGACATCTCTTTTAGAGTTAAGTAAAATAATAAGTATAGAAACAGAGTCAAACGTTAGTAAATCTTGCTTAAATCATAGACTTAGAAAAATAAAAGAATTTGCGGATAAAATAAAAGAAGAAGACAAATAAAATTCTTTTTGATAAAGTCTTTTAAAAAAGTAATATTTTTGATAAAATAATATAAGTAATGATAGTGAAAGGAAGTGTTACCATGGGAAGAGTAATATCGTTGGTAAACCAAAAAGGTGGTGTTGGTAAAACAACTACTAGTATTAATCTAGCAGCATCTTTAGGTGTTCAAGATAAAAAAGTTCTTTTAATCGATTTAGACCCTCAAGGTAATGCGTCTACTGGTGTTGGAATTAATAAAGGTGATGTTAGTTATAGCATTTATGACTTGTTGTTATCAAGATGTACACCTGATAAGGCTATTATAAAAACAAAATTTAAAAATTTATACGTAATACCAGCGACCATTAATTTAGCTGGTGCAGATATAGAGTTAATTGAAAAAAGTAGACAAGATGAAACTTATCAAAAAAATTTTCAATTAAAAAAAGCAATTGATGCTGTAAGAAACATATTTGATTTTATAATAATTGATTGCCCTCCTTCACTTGGTTTATTAACTACTAATGCATTAACTGCATCTGATTCGGTATTAATACCAGTTCAATGTGAGTTTTTTGCACTTGAAGGAATTATGCAATTATTAAATTCAATAATGTTAACACAAAGAAAATTAAATCCAAACCTTGAAATAGAAGGTGTCCTTCTTACTATGTTAGATTCTAGAACAAATTTAGGATTAGAAGTAGTAGAAGAGGTAAGAGGTTTCTTTAAAGAAAGAGTATATAATACGCTTATACCTAGATTAATAAGATTAACCGAAGCACCATCTCATGGTAAACCGATTTGTGCATATGACCCAATGAGTAGGGGGACTGAGGCATACTTAAATTTGGCAAAGGAGGTTATTGAACAAGATGAAAGAAGAAACAGGGAGTAAAAGAAAAGCTCTTGGAATGGGATTGGAGCAACTATTTAATTCTGAAATGTTAGACTTCGATAAAGTTGAAAAGAAAATAGTTGATACTACTCCTAAAGATGAAATAGTAGAATTACCAATTAAAGAGTTAATGAGTAACCCATACCAGCCAAGGAAAATATTTAATGATGATGCATTAAAAGAATTGTCAGATTCAATTAAAGAACATGGTGTATTTCAACCAATTATCGTTAAGAAAAGTGTTAAAGGGTACAATATAATAGCAGGTGAAAGAAGAGTTAAAGCATCTACAATGGCAGGAAGAGAAACCGTCCCTGCAATCGTTAGAGATTTTACTGATGATGAAATGATGCAAATTTCTCTTTTGGAAAATCTTCAAAGAGAAGATTTAACTGCAATAGAAGAGGCAAAAGCTTATAAAAAAATAATTGAAGAATTAAGATTGACTCAAGAAGATTTAGCAAAAAAACTTGGTAAATCAAGAAGCCATATTACAAATATGCTTGGGTTATTACGTTTACCATTAAGTGTACAAAACATGGTTTTATATAATAAGTTATCTATGGGACATGCAAGAGTTCTAAGTAAGCTAGAAAATCACGAAAAAATAACTGAACTTGCAAACGAGGTTGTAAAAAATAACTTAAGCGTTAGAGATTTAGAAAACTTAGTAAGTGGAAGTTCTTTTAAAAAAGTTGTTAATATGAAGCCAAGAACTCAAAAGTCTAAAGAATATAAATATGTAGAAAATGCAATGAAGGATAAACTAGGAACAAAAGTATCTATTTCTGAAAACAAAATTAAGATTACTTTTGTTTCACCTGAAGACTTAAATAGAATATTAGAAATATTAAATATTGAAGTGGAATAGGGTGATTTTGTGAAAATATTTGACGTGAGGATACCAAAAGAAGTATATGGACCGATAATAATTATTATATCTACTGTAATTATAGAGAAAATAATAAAATTAATAATAAAAAAAGTATTTAATCCAAATAGAAAACATTCAAAACTTGATGCAAGAAAAGTTTTAACCATTCAAAGTTTATTATGTAACGTTGTAAAATATTTATTGTGGATTGCGGCGGTGTTTTCTATATTAGGAGTATTTGGTATTAATACTGCTGCAATAGTAACTGGATTAGGTGTAGTAAGTTTAGTAATTGGTCTTGCTTTTCAAGATATGTTAAAAGATATATTAGCAGGGGTATCAATTTTATTTGAAAATTGGTTTGCCGTAGGTGACTTTGTTAAAATAGAAGACTTTTCAGGTACCGTAACGTCAGTTGGATTAAAATCAACAAAGATACAAGCCTATACTGGAGAAATAAAAATAATATCAAACAGAAATATATCAGCAGTTATAAATTATAGTTTAGATAAAACTTTAGCTGTTGCTGATATATCTGTTAGTTATGAATCAGACTTAGATGAGGTAGAAAAAATACTTAAATTAGCATGTACTAGGTTAAAAGAGGAATGTGATCTTTTAGTAGAAGAACCTGAAGTGTTAGGAGTACAATCATTAGATGATTCTGCTGTTGTGTTTAGAGTGATTGGAAAGTGTAAGCCTGCTAAACATTTTATAGTAGAGAGATATATGAAAAAGGAATTGAAAAAGACTTTGGATAAAAATAAAGTTAAGATACCTTATCCACAAATTGAGGTGCATAATGAAAAATAATTATGATGTAGGAACGCTAGTTGAATTAAAAAAACAACATCCATGTGGTTCAAAAATATTTGAAATTACAAGAATTGGCGTTGATATAAAAATTAAGTGTAAGGAATGTGGTAGAACAATAATGCTACCTAGAATAGACTTTAATAAGAAGATAAAAAAGGTGTTGGAGGTACAAGATGAAAAGTAAACTGATTAAAAGATCGTCACATCCGGTAATGTTCTTTGTATATTTATCACTATTATTTATAGTAATAAGTGGTATTGCAAGTGCATTAAATTTTCAGGTGACATATGAAGGATTAACTACTATTGCTGGTGAAGTAGAGTCTAAGACGGTTGCCGTAAACTCTTTATTAAGTTTAGATGGATTAAAATATTTAATTACAAGTGCTTATAATAATTTAAGTACTTATACACCATTTGCAATGCTTTTAATAGCAGCTATTTCATTTGGTATTGCATTAAAATCCAATTTTTTAAGAGTATTGTTTGGAAAAATATGCAGTAAGGTACCAAAATGGGTTGTAGTATTTTTATACGTTTTACTTGGTATAGTATTAAGCGTTGAAGGTAATGCAGCATATGTATTATTGTTACCACTTGGTGCAGTAATGTTTATGTCAATGAACAGAAATCCATTAGGAGGACTTGCGTTAGGTTTTGCATCGGTTGCTGCAGGTCATGGTGCAGGATTATTTGTTAATTCGCTTGATTATGCTTTGGCTGCAAAAACTGAGGCAGGTGCTATACTACTTGAAAAAAGTGCTGTTGTTGCAGAAAATAGTAACCTTATATTTATAATAGTTGCGTCAATTGTAATAGCAGCAGTATGTACAATAGTATGTGAGAAGATAGTTGTTAGAAAACTTGGTAGAAATCAAATAGATGAAGAAGATGAATACGTATTAGAAGAGGTGGCTGAGAAAAAAGGATTAATAGCAGTATTAATTACAACAATAATATATTTAATACCAATTATATTAATGATTTTACCTATTAAAAACAGTCAATTCTTTGGTTTATTATTAGATAAGTCACAAACTGGTTATGCTAATATGTTATTTAGTGAAGAAGCACTATTTATGACTAACTTTGTTGGAATAGTAGCATTCCTATTTGGACTTCAAGGATTTGTGTTTGGAGTTGTAACAAAAACCATTAGAAAAATAAGTGATGTCGTTAATTTTTCGACTAAGTATTTAAAATCTATAGGTGGAATATTTGTTTTAATATTCTTTGCAGCACAATTATATGGAATAGTTAATGAAACAAATTTAGGAGTTGTAATAACTGGTATATTTGCAAATGTAATTAGTAATTCAAATTTTGGATATGTACCACTAATTGCATTATTATTAGTATTTACTATGATTGCAAATTTATTAATACCAAATTCATTAACAAAATGGGAAATATTAGCACCATCTGTTGTACCAACTTTGTTAAAAGCAAATATAGCGCCTGCTTTTGCACAATTGATATTTAGGGCAGGAGATTCTATAACAAATGTTATTACACCAATGTTTATGTATTTTGTAATATTTATTGGTTTTGTTGAAGTATATACTAAAAATAAAAATGATTTTAGCATTAAAAAGTGCTATAAAATCATATTCCCATATTTTATTGCAATTGCATTAGTATGGATATTATTACTACTTAGTTGGTGTGTAATTGGTCTACCAATAGGGCCAGGAATTAGTCCATGGAGATAGGAGGTTATTATGGATAACAATAGAAAGGATTTAAACAAATTTTACGATTATTGTAAAAATATCATCATAAATAATTCAAAAATAGATAAACGTTTATTAAAAGAAAATATTAATATTTCTAAATATTTAGATGATTATGCAAAAAAAATTGTTAATAAAAAACTGACTGAAGATTATGATTGGCTAGAAAAAACTCTTGATTCAAGTTTTGAAAGAAAGTTGTTAAATGATTTAGATTATGAATTAGAAAATATGGACTACGATTATTTTAATGCTAATATATCTAAATTTCTTGATCCATATACAAACTTTAGTGAAGATGAAATAGATTGGGAAGAAGTGTTAAAAAAATTAAAAGAAGATTTTGTGGTTAACATGAATTATGGAGCACCAAAAGAAACATATATTCCGATGGCCAGCTATAGAGTTGTTTCATTAATTGATACTAAAAACGATTATTCAAGGGAAATTCGTAAATCAGCTAGACCTGAAGATATTATTGTAGAATTAGAAAAATATGAGTGTGATCCAGATGGCAAAGTAAAACCAGATAGAAGTTATAAGTTATATATTCCGCTAGCAAAGTTAGTTAAAGATGATGTATTAAGAATTGGTGCTGATAACAAAAGAGCATTTAAAGAAATGTTTGGTTCAGGCGAATCGTTTGATAAGCTAGTGACAGTGACAAAATTAATACAAGATAGAATGGCAAAAGATCCTAAAATTGCAAATGAAGGAATGAAAGTTCATGAAGAAAAAAGTATTTCTATAGACGATTTAGATGCTAGATTAGTTCACGTAGAAGAAAAAATAGTAAATGGTGAAAAGAAGTTGGTTTCAGAAGATATTACTGCTTCTAATACTTCTTTAGCAATTTATGGATGTGCTGTTTTAGTAAAAAGAAAAGAAAAGATAAAGGATATTGATTGGAGAGATCCAGATGGTCCATCAACATCAGTGGGAGTGATATCATATGGTGAGCCAGACTATAGCCCAGGATTTGAAGAACCGCCTGAAATAGGTCGCGGAGGAATGATAAGATAAAATAAAAAGCACCATGGTGCTTTTTTTTAACCCTTTTATTTGCTATAATAAACTTAAAGGACGTGATAGTATGGCGTTAACTGCCGGAATAGTAGGATTACCAAACGTTGGTAAATCAACATTATTTAATGCAATAACTAAAAAAAATATATTAGCAGCAAATTATCCATTTGCAACAATAGAACCAAATGTAGGTATGGTAACGGTACCAGATAAAAGATTAGACTTTTTAAATGAATTAGTTAAACCTAAAAGCTTAGTACCAACTACTTTTGAATTCACTGATATAGCAGGATTGGTTAAAGGTGCATCACATGGCGAAGGTCTTGGTAATAAGTTTTTATCCCATATAAAAGATGTTGATGCGGTTGTAGAAGTAGTTAGATGTTTTGATGACTCAAACATTACTCACGTAGAAGGTGGAGCAGATCCACTTCGTGATATAGAAATAATAGATGTAGAATTTATTTTTTGTGACTTAGAAGTTGTTGATAATAGACTTGGTAAGATAGAGAAAAAAGCAATATCAACAAAAGATAAAGAAGCATTAAAAGAAGTAGAATTACTTAAGAGAATAAAAGCAGCTTTAGAAGATAATATTCCAGCAAGAAAGTTAGAGTATTCTAAAGATGATTTAAAAATGCTTAAGGCATTTAATCTTCTTACTATGAAACCTATTATATACGTTGCAAATATAAAAGAAGATGAAATAGGAACTGATAATGACTATGTTAAAGCGGTTAAGGAATATGCTAAAAAAGATAACGCTGAAGTAATTGTACTTTGTGCAAAGATAGAAGAAGAGTTATCAGCTTTCGAAGGAGAAGAAAAAGAAGCGTTTTTAACAGAGCTTGGTATTGGTGAAAGTGGCCTTGATAAACTAATTAAAGCATCATATTCACTATTAGGTCTTCAAACTTACTTTACTGCAGGGCCTAAAGAAGTTAGGGCATGGACTTTTAAAAAAGGTATGAAAGCACCAGAATGTGCTGGTATTATTCATAGTGACTTTGAAAGAGGATTTATAAGAGCAGAGGTAATAAGCTTTGAAGACATGGAAAAGTATAAAGGTGAACAAGAATGTAAGGCTGCAGGCAGACTACGTAGTGAAGGTAAAGAATACGTTATGCAAGATGGGGATATCTGTTTATTTAGATTTAACGTTTAGGAGGGTTGAGGGTTTATGAATATAATAAATAGAATTTTTGGCTTTTCTACAAGGAATGTTTGTTTAGTAGAAATTTTAACTTTTTATGAAAGCAAGATGATAGATTTTCAGAGTTCAAAAATATACTATAAACCTAATATGAGGTTTCGCGTTGTTAGAGAAAAATATGATGCTAACGGTACCTATTACAAAGATTTAGTTAGCCATAAAAAATATAAAGATTTATTTAATCCAGATAATTATGTTGGAGATATAGTTGCAACTAAAACACTTGATTTAAGTAAAAAAAGAAGATTAAGATACAAAGATGCTAAAATATTAAATGATTCCATTAACCAAAGCAATTATCATGAATTAGATAATGTATATATTAAAAAGTAAATAATATAATTAATTATAAAAAGATGGTTTACTTAAATCATCTTTTTTGTTATAATACGAGCGAGTAATTAATTTTTGCTCACCCTTGCCCTACGGGGCCGAATAGACCAGAAGAGGAGGAAAAGAATATGAAATACGAAATTATGTTTATCGTAAGACCAGATTTAGAAGAAAAAGCTGTTAAAGATGTAGCTAAGTCTTTTGAAAAAGTTTTAAAAGATAACGGTGCTAAAATAGTTGAATCTAAAGAACTAGGTCAAAAAGAATTAGCATATGAAATTAAAAATCATAAAACAGGTTTTTATTTCTTAGTTAACATTGAAGCTAAAGATGCTAATGCTATAAACGAATTTAATCGTTTAGCATTAATTAGTGAAGACGTTATTCGTCATTTAATAACAAAAGAAGATTAATAGTGAGGTAAAACATGAATAAAGCGTTTTTAATTGGAAGATTAACTAGAGATCCAGAATTAAGATATTCATCTAGTAATACACCAATTGTTAATTTTACAATTGCAATTGATAGACAATTTACTAATAGAGATGGTCAAAGAGAAACTGACTTTATTAGAATAGTTGCATATAACAAGCAAGCAGAGAATATTTCTAAGTTTGTTAGTAAAGGTTCTCTTGTAGCAGTAGATGGAAGAATTCAAACTGGCAGTTATGAAGATAAAGACGGCAAACGTGTATATACTACTGATATAGTAGCTGATAGAGTACAATTTCTAGATAATAGAAATAGCTCTAATTCATCACAAAGTGATGCGTCTGGTGATGATGTATCACCAGCAGATTTCCAAAATAATGCTGAAGAAACAAATGTTTCTGATGATGTATTTGCTGATTTTGGAAGTAGCATAGAAATTAGTGATGATGATATTGCATTTTAATAATAAGGAGGAATAAAAATGGCAGAGTTTTTTAGAAAAAAGAAAAAAGTATGTCAATTATGTGCTGGAAAAAGCGTAGATTATAAAAACCCTGAAATTTTAAGAAAATATATAACTGAAAATGGTAAAATATTACCAAGAAGAGTTACAGGAGCATGCGCAAAGCACCAAAGATACATAGCTGGTGAAATTAAGAAAGCTAGAATGATAGCATTATTACCATTTTGTAAATAAGAGATTGAACATTCAATCTTTTTTTTGATATAATTAAGTAGGTGATTTTATGAATTATAAATTTAAACCAATGACTTTTAATATTGAAGAATTAAAAGAAAAAGCTAAAAACGGTGATGGTTTCGCTTGCTATATTGTTGCAAGAAGCTATGATAGTGGCGAAAACGGGGTAGAACAAGACTTAAAGGAAGCATTTTATTGGTATCATCAAGGAACGTTATTAGGAGATCCTAAGTGTATGTATGGCGTAGGAGCCTGTTACTATTTTGGCGATTATGTACAAAAAAACGAGGAATATGCGAAAATAATGTTTGTTGCAGCCTACCCAAAGTTATTAAAAGAGGTTGATGAAATAGATGATCTAAAAAAACAATCATTTACTAAGTTTTGTTTAGGTGCATATTACTATTTTGGTTTTGGTGAAGTTGCAAAAGATGATAAAATGGCGTTTATTCTTATTGCAGAGGCTGCAAGACAAGGTCATATTGCAGCAATATATGATCTAGGTGCAAACTTTTATTATAACGGAGTTGGAACTAGTAAAAATCTAGAGTTATCTAAGTATTTTTTAACTGTAGCGGCAGATGCTGGTTTACCTAGGGCAATAAAGAAATTAGAGGAATATCAAGATACTTATAATAAACATATTAAATAAAGGAAAGCATACGCTTTCTTTTGTTTTATTTATAAAAAAAATATGATATAATGATATACGTAGATATGTACTTAAAGAAGGTGAAATCATGAAAGTAATATTTATTAAAGATGTTAAAAAGCAGGGTAAGGCCGGAGAGATAAAAGAAGTTAAAGATGGATATGCTAAGAATTTCTTGATTAAAAACGGATATGCTGTTATGTATACATCAAGAAGTAAAGAAATATTAGATATAAATAATAAAAAAGCTGCTGATAAAGAAGCAGCTGAAATAGAAAGATGTAATAAAATAAAAGAAGAACTTAAAAATAAAAAAATAACTTTTAAGGTTAAAACAGGTGCTAAAGATCAAGTTTTTGGTACAATTTCAACCAAACAAATAGCAAGCGAACTTGAAAAGTTAGGGTATAAAATAGATAAAAAGAAAATTTTATTGGATGAACCAATTAGTAGTTTGGGATTTCATGATGTAACATTAAGCTTACATAAAAAAGTGCAAGCTACTGTAAGGATAGAATTAGTAAAATAATAAGTAAGGAGTGATAAAATGGCAGAAAGAAATATACCAAATAATTTAGATGCAGAAAAAGCCGTATTAGGGTCTGCTTTTTTATCAAAGAATGCATTACAAAAAATATGTGACGAATTAAGTGAAGAATCATTTTATTCAGATGCAAACGCTAAAATATTTAACGTATTAATGGAGTTAAATGATGAAGATAAACCTGTAGATATAACTATTGTTACCAATAGGCTAAATGATAAAAAGATATTAACTCAAGTTGGAAATGTAGAGTATTTATCTGAAGTTATAGATTCAGTACCTTCTGCTTCAAATGTTGATTATTATATAGGTATTGTAAAAGAAAAACAAGTTGGAAGAAAAATTATTGAAACTGCTAACGAAATAGCAACTGAAGCATATTCTTCAGAAGATTCTATTTATGATGTTTTAGATAGTGCTGAGATGAAAATACTTAGAATTGGTAACTTACGTAAAGCTACTGAGTTTCAAAGAATTCAAGATGTTGCAGCAAGAGAGCAATCTAATATTGAAAAATTAGCAGAACAAGGAAATGAAATAACTGGACTTGCTACAGGATTTATAGAATTTGATAGGTTAACTGCTGGTTTGCAACCTGGTCAGTTTATTATAATTGCAGCAAGACCTGCTATGGGTAAAACTGCATTTGTACTAAATCTTGCTACTTATGCAGCAATGCATGGTGATAAACCAGTTGCAGTATTTAATTTAGAAATGACTACTGATCAATTAGCAAACAGAATACTATCTAATGTTGGTCAAATTTCTATACCAAAAATGCGTACAGGAAGACTTGAACATAATGATTGGAGAAGACTTAATGAAGCGGTAAGTCAATTGAATAATGCCAAATTATTATTAGATGATACACCTGGTATTACAATCGGGGAAATAAGATCTAAATGTAGGAAATTAGCTAACTCAGATGAGGGATTAGGCTTAGTAGTAATTGACTACTTACAATTGGTAACAGGACCTTCAAAAACTACTGGTAACAGACAACAAGAGGTATCTGAAATATCAAGAAGTTTAAAGATGATGGCCTTAGAGTTAGGTGTGCCAGTTATAGCAGCAGCGCAATTATCACGTGCGGTAGAATCTAGAGAAGATAAAAGACCAATAATGAGTGATTTAAGAGAATCTGGTTCTATAGAACAAGATGCTGACATAGTTTCGTTCTTATATAGGGATGATTATTATAATAAAGAGTCAAGAAGAGAAGATGGCGCTAGTTTATCAGAATTTATAATTGGTAAAAACAGAAGTGGTCCAACTACCACGATTGAATTATTATTTAAAGGTGCTACCAGTACGTTTGTTAACTTTCAAAAGGAAAAAGGTGAATAGTTATGGGAAAAGTAATAAAACAGGGGATTATTTATACTTTATCAATTGCACTTGCAATTACAATTATGGTTTTTGTTAACTTTGCAGATAGATATGAGTTAACACCTAAGAAGGTATATAAAGTTTATTTAGATGGTAAGGCAGTTGGTAATATAAAAAATAAGCAAGAGCTAGAAGATTATATTAACCAAGAGCAAACTGAGTTAAAATTAAAATATGGCGTAGATAAAGTATATGTACCATCAGGTGTAGATATTAAAAAATGTACTACATATGAAAAAAAAGTTTTATCAGCTGAAGAAGTACATAACATTATCACTGAAGAAAAACCTTTTACTTTAAAGGGTTATAAAATTACTATTAATCCATCAGAAGAAACTTCAACTTCTGAAAAGGATAAGTCTACAGATAATGGGGAAAAGAAAAAAATTGTAATAAACGTACTTGATAAAGATATGTTTGATAAAGCAGTTAAATCTGTAGTTAAGGCTTTTGTATCATTAGAAGATTATAATAATTTTAAAAATGATACTCAAACAGAGATAAAAGATACAGGTAAATTAATTGAGGATATTTATATTGCTCAAAATATAACTGAAAAACCTGCTTATATTTCAACCGATGAAGAAATCTTCACCGATGAAAAAACATTAACTAAATATTTGTTATTTGGTGCTGTAAAAGATGATAAATATTATACTGTTCAAGAAGGGGATACAATTGAATCTATATCTTATGCAAATAAGCTTGCAACTGCAGAATTCTTAATTGTTAACCCAGAATTTACTAGTGAAACAAACTTATTGTCTCCTGGACAGCAAGTAAAGGTAGGATTAATTAATCCTATAATAAATGTAATTGTTGAAAAACACGAAGTTTTTGATCAAGAAAGTAGATATCAAACAATTCAAGAAGAAGATCCAAACATGGCTTTAGGAACTGAAAAAGTAGTAACAGAAGGTCAAAATGGAACTGATAGATTAACTGCTAAGATAAAATATGATAACGGAGATACTTCAAACGTAGTTGTTGTTTCTTCTGAATCAATAAAACCACCAGTTGATAGAGTTGTTAAAATAGGAACTAGATCATATTCTGGTAGTACTACGCCAGTTGTTGTCTCTGGAAACTGGGGATGGCCAACAGTATCACCATATTATGTATCTAGCCCATACGGTTATCGTTGGGGACGTGTACATGAAGGTATTGACATAGCAGGAAGCGGATCGGGTTCACCAATATTTGCTTCACAAGCAGGAACGGTAGTATCATCAATTAGTCACTGGTCTGTTGGTATTAACGTTGTTATTAACCATGGAAATGGATATTATACTACTTATGCCCATTTAAGTTCTAAACTTGTGGGAGTAGGAGCAACGGTACAAAAAGGTCAACAAATTGGTACTATGGGATCCACTGGTCGTTCTACAGGTACTCACTTACACTTTGGTTTATTTATTGGTGGTGAACCATATCATGGTGGCCATAGTGCGGATCCAATGCAGTTATTTAGATAATGGAAACAGCGGTATTATCTAGTGGAAGTAAGGGTAATAGTGTATTAATAAAAACAAAAAATACCAAGATTTTAATAGATCTTGGTATTACTAAATCTTATGCTATAGAAAAATTAAGTGAATTAAATGTGGATCCAAATGAAATAAAAGCAATATTAATAACACATACTCATACTGATCACATACAAGGATTGAAAACATTTTTAAAAACGTATAAACCAATTTTATACGTTAATAAAACAATAAAACAAATATTAGACGAATACGTAGTATACGATAATTACTACATATATGAAAATGATTCATTTACAATTGATGATGTTGATGTAACTGTTATAAAAACATCTCATGATGCTAAAGGCTCTGTTGGGTTTGTTTTAAAAAATGAAAATAAATCAATGGTATATATAACTGATACAGGTTATGTAAATGAAAGATACTTTGATATATTAAAGAATCATAATTTATATATAATGGAAAGTAATCATGACCCGGAAATGCTTATAAATGGTAGGTATCCATATCATTTAAAAAGAAGGATAAGAAGTGATAAAGGACATTTATCAAACGAACAATCTGCTGAGTATTTATCTATGTTTATTGGTGATAAGACTAAAACAATAGTATTAGCACACTTATCAGATGATAATAATACTTATGAAAAAGCATTAGATACTTTAAATGCAGTTTTAGAGAATAATAATAAAAAGGTGAAAAATATTATTATTGCAAAACAAAAACAAAGAACGGATATGATAAAACTATGATAAAAATAATATGTGTTGGAAAATTAAAAGAACAATATTTAAAAGATGCCTTAATGGAATATGGTAAAAGACTTAGTAAGTATTCTAAATTAGAAATTGTTGAACTACCTGATTATAGCTACGATGAAGTTAAAACGGTATTAGAAGAAGGTAAAAAAATAATGTCTAAGATAAAAGACGATGATTATGTAATTACCCTTGATATAAATGGAAAAGAATTAAATTCAATAGAGTTTTCAGATTTTATAGATAAGAACAATTCAAAAAACATGGTTTTTGTAATAGGTGGTTCTTATGGATTATCAAGTGAAGTAAAACAAAGAAGTAATTATTCGTTATCTTTTTCAAGATTAACTTTTCCACATCAATTATTTAGAATAATGTTATTAGAACAAATATACCGTGGATTTAAAATAATAAATAGAGAAAGTTATCATAAGTAGCTTTCTTTTTTTTGTATATTTATTATGGTATAATATATATAATTTAAAGAGGTGATGTTGTTTGAAAATAATGACTTTTAATATTAAAAACTCATACTCTTTATTTAATTGGAAGAAAAAAATAGATAGTGCAATATCGTTAATTAATAATGAAGATCCAGATATTATTGGCACTCAAGAATTAACTAAAAAAGCGAAAAAACATATTGGGAGAATTTTAACTAATTATATAATAGTTGGTAAACCTAGAGGAAGCTTTCTATTTAGTAATGAGTATAATTGTGTTTTATTAAAGAAAAAACTATTTAAAGAGTATAGTACCAAGACATATTCTTTATCTAATAATATTGATAAACTGGGTACTAAGTTTAAAAGTGCAGTCTTTCCAAGGATATGTACGGTGTTACATTTAACTTATAAATCAAAAAAGTATTTAATAATTAATACACACCTAGATAATGCATTAGAAATAAATAGAATTAAGCAATTAAACAAGCTAAATGAAATAATTGATATAGAAAAACAAGAAGATGAATTACTAATAATCATGGGTGATTTTAATATGACTTTAAGATCTGATTTAAGACTATTTAAAGAACGTAATAATTTGAATTGTACCAATAACTTAGATAGTACATTAATAGATTTTCCAAAAAGAAAACAAATAGATTATATATTTACATCAAAAGATATAAAATTTGTTAATTATTATAAAATAGTTAAGAAGTATAATGATACATATGCAAGTGATCATTATCCAGTAGTATTAATAACAAAGTAGGTGATGATATGTTTCATAACGGATGGGATGAAGTGTTACAAGAAGAAATGAAAAAAGATTATTTTAAATATATAAGGGAGTTTGTAACCGAAGAAAGAAATAATAAAACAATATATCCACCAGCAGAGGATTTATTTAACGCATTTAAACTGACTGACTTTAAAGATATTAAAGTTGTAATACTTGGTCAGGATCCTTATCATGGTGAAAAGGAAGCAATGGGATTATCTTTTTCTGTTAGAAAAGGAGTTAGAACTCCACCATCTCTTAGAAATATATTTAAAGAATTAAAAGATGATTTAGGTATAGAAAGAACAGATACAGATTTATCAGATTGGGCAAAGCAAGGTGTATTTCTTTTAAATACTGTTTTAACTGTTGAAAAAGATAAGGCTAATTCTCATAAAGATATTGGATGGGAAATATTTACGGACTACGTAATAAAACAGATTAATGATAAACTAAATAATGTGGTGTTTATTTTGTGGGGAAGACAAGCTAGAGACAAAAAAAGATTGATTACAAATAAATCTCATTATATAATAGAATCTGCACATCCATCTCCGTTATCTGCATATAATGGATTTTTTGGAAGTAAACCATTTTCTAAGACAAATGATTATCTAAAAAAGAATAATAGAGGGGAAATTAATTTTTAAGAAGGTGATTATATGGCATTTATACCAACTGCGTTTCCTTACTTTGGAAAACCGGTTGAAGTAAAAAACAAAACTATACTGTACCAGGATACAGTACTTAATTTAAAGGATTTGGGTGAAAACATTAGAGTTTCTTCTTTATATGTTGTTGAAGATGAATTACAAAAATGTTTAGAAATTGTATTAAAAAATAATTCAGATGTAGTTTTTAATACTATTCAATATTCTAAGAATGATAAAAAAGTATTTTTTTATACTAATAAGGAATTAGACTTTGATGCTTGGTATGACAAAGATAAAAAAGTAGTAGAAACAATTGATAATACAAGTGACATAATAAATAAAATAGAAGCGTCATTTAAAAATGAATATACGCAAGATTGTATTTCGTTAAAAAAATATATAGACATAACTTTTTCATATTATGATAAACTTAATAAACTAGAATCAGAATTCGAAAAGAAAATAAAATTCAAGTTAAATGCTTTTAGCGTTTCAATTACCGCTCACGAAGATGGTGTTATGCATATATACATAAATGAAATGGGTTCCAAAGGCGTTGGTTATGATTTTAAACTAATTAACGATGACGTTGTGGTAATTAAAACTGAAGGTGATGCAAAAAGTAATATAATTCAATTAATTGGTACTGAGGTAGAAGAACTATTAACTAAATATAAAAAGTTTTATGATCTTGAAGTGTTATTTAATGGCTTTGATGCAGGAATATATTATATTCATAGAACCCAAATGTGTAGTGATGCTAGCGTTTCTTTAGCATACTATAAGGATATTGATGAAAAGTTAAGGATTAGATTTAATAATGAGCAAAGTAATAAATACGAAATAGAATGTAATTCTCACAAAGTAAGTGAGTATTTGAATAAAAACATGGATAGGATTTTAAATGAAGTGATGATTCCTATATCTAAAACGCCAATATATGTTCAAAAAGAATTAATAATGGAAAAAGAAAGACAAGAAAGGTTAGAGGAACAAATAAGATTAGAGACATTAAGAAAAAAAGAAAAGGAAGAAAGATTAGCAGAAGAAGCTAGAATTAAATACGAAGAAAAAGAGGCAAAAAAAGAAAAGTATATTCCATTTTATAAATATTTTAAAAATAAGAAAAAGGATAACAAATAGATTGTTATCCTTTTAAATGTCAAAAAACTCTTTTTGTTTTCTTCCAGTAAATATAGTTGTAATTATAATTGGAAAACTTTTAATTACTTTATTATATTCTTCTGCATATTTATTATAATACTTTCTATAAGTTTCCAATTTATCTGACGTTTCACTAATTGCAAAAGATAATTTTTGAAACTCTTCATTTGTTTTTAAAACATCATACTTATCTGTTACTAGTGAAAACTCTTTTTTATAAACCATTAATTTCTTATCAAGTTCAAACATATTTAGTTTTTTAGAATCAATTTCTTGTAAATTGCTAAATACTTCTTTGTCTGTCTTTACCAGCTCTTTTATTTCTTTTTCAGCATCTTTTAATATTTCTTTTCTTTTAATTAATGTACTTTTTAATTTTTCTTCAATAGTAAAAATCTTTTGATTAATAAAAACCAATTTATCATGATGAATAAAATACAAAAGTGCTATTACAAACACTATAACTATTATAATAATAAATGTCATTTTATCTACCTTCTCTTATGATTAGATTATAGCAAAAAAAGAAGACCTTTACAAGGTCTATCTTGGTAAGTAATACTCGTTGCTGTAATTTATTTTTTCATTAAAGTCTACATAATTTAAGTATATCATTAAAAGAAGGTGCCATCTATTCGTGTTTGGATCCCTTATAATGATGTGATCTCTTCCTGCAGCTTCAATAATTCCGGTAAATGTTTTATCTCTCCAATCTACAGAATCTGGAAATGAAAAATAAAAAGTTGCAAGTTTACCTCTGTTTAATCTAAGTATGTTTTCTATATAAGATTGCTCTAAATTAAGCATAACATCACCATAATTATTTGGATAAGGACTACTTGCACTATTACCCATTGCGTTATTAAAGTTTTCATTAGCACTTAGGTAATTTGGGTTATTATAATTTGTATTCATAATTATCTCCTTTACATCTGCTTAATAATATGATTGTTTTTTATTAATTATGCATGTTAAAATAAAAATAGGAGTGATAATATGAAAGTAAATATAGGAGTATCAGCAAGACATGTACATGTAACAAAGGAAGATGTTAAGGAATTATTTGGTGAAGGATATGAATTAACTAAAAAAGTTGATTTATCTCAGCCAGGTCAGTTTGCGTGTGAAGAACAAGTTACTTTAAAAGGACCAAAAGGCATTTTTGAAAGAGTTAGAATACTTGGACCAGAAAGAAGTAAAACACAGGTAGAAGTTTCTAAAACGGATACTTTTAAACTTGGTATTAATCCACCTGTTAGAAATTCTGGTGATTTAGATGATGCTGTAGAAATAACAATTATTGGACCAAAAGGAGAAATAACTAGAAATGCTGCTATTATCGCTGCAAGGCATCTACATATTGATCCAATAACCGCTAGTAAATTAAACCTTACTAATGATGATTTTGTAAAAGTAAGAGTTGGTGGTGAAAAACCAGGATTACTTGAACATGTTTATGTAAGAGTAAGTGATAAATTTGTATATGAAGTACATTTAGATACAGATGATGCGAACGCCTTCTTAATAAAACAAGGTGACGAAGCAGAATTAATAATAGACAAGGAACTTTAAAAAAGTTCCTTTTTATTATATAATTGTTTTGGATGTGATTATATGTTTAAAATTGGTAATATTACTTTTGATAATAACATAGTTCTTGCTCCTATGGCTGGTGTGTGTAATAGTGCGTTTAGAAAAATTATTAAAGAAATGGGCTGCGGTTTAATATATGCAGAAATGGTTAGTGATAAGGCTTTAGTTTATGATAACGAAAAGACTAAAAATATGCTATATATGGAAGAAGAAGAAAGACCAATTGCACAACAAATATTTGGAAGTGATAAAGATAGTTTCGTTAAGGCCGCTAAATTAATAGAAGAAGAGATGCACCCGGATATAATTGATATAAATATGGGGTGTCCTGTACCTAAAGTAGCACTTCGTGCGCAAGCAGGATCTGCTCTTTTAAAAGATCCAGAAAAGGTATTTGAAATAGTTAAATCTGTGGTTGATGCGGTAAGTGTACCAGTAACTGTTAAAATTAGAAGTGGATGGGATAAAAATAGCATAAATGCTGTAGAAATTGCTAAAACGTGTGAACGTGCAGGTGCTTCAGCAATAACTGTTCATCCTAGAACACGTAGCCAGGGGTATAGCGGTAATGCAAATTGGAATATAATTAAAGAAGTCAAGCAAAATGTAAGTATTCCGGTAATAGGTAATGGTGATATTAAAAGTGCTATAGATGCGAAAAGAATGATAGATGAAACCGGTTGTGATGCGGTAATGATTGGAAGGGGTACCCTTGGGAACCCATACCTAATTAAACAAATAATTGAATATTTAAAAAACGGAATTTTGTTAGAAGATTTAAATGCGATAGAAAAAATGGAACTATGTTTAAAGCATTTTAATTATTTATTAAAAATAAAGCCAGAAAAAGTTGCGGTTTTAGAAATGAGGACACATGGTGCATGGTATTTAAAGGGATTACCATCAGCAACCACTATTAAGAAAAGACTCTATGAGATAAAAGGAAAAGATGAATTTGTTGGTTTAATTAAAGAATATATAGAAAAACTAAATAAAAATATGATATAATTAATATGTAAGACAAAATTATTATATGGTGCGAAAGTATTGTTTTGTCTAAAAAATAGGGAGGTTAAAATGAAGAAAAATAACACTTTGAAAATGATTGTAATTTCTTTGGTAATTGTTATGTTTCTAACGATGATTATTCCTGCAACAACCATGGATTATCTTGGTAATGCAAAGACAGGCGATGTATCACCTATGGGGTCATGGACAATTCTATCAAATCTAAGTATTGCAGTAGCATATTTTAGTTATACTGCAATATATATAATTGCAATTGCAGTATTCTATTCTGTAATAGGAAAAACAGCTTCCTTCAACGCTTTAGTTGATAAAATTACAGAGTTATTTGGAAAAGCAAAATTTGCTTTTGTTATAGTATCAATTATATTCTATGGTGTTTTAGGAGCATTAGTAAGTAACGCTACAACAGCAAGTAACGTATTAATTTTATTAGTGTTTGTACCATTTACATATATTGTAATGTCAAAGATGAAAATTGATAACAAAGCAATTTTAGCATCAACTATTGTTGCATCATTACTTGGTGCAATGAGTGGTATATATGATGCCACATTAGCTAGTGTGTTTAGTTTTAAACTAAACTTATTAATAATATTAATTAAGGTTTTAATGTTAGCTTTATCATTACTTGTACTTATTGCTTTTGTCGCACCAAACGCAAGTATTAAAGAAGATAAGGTAGAAGAAAAAGTAGAAGCTCCTAAAAAGGAAGCTAAGAAACCTGCTGCAAAAAAAGTTGCAACAAAAAAGGCACCTGCTAAAAAAACTAGCACAAAAGGTAGAAAGAAGGTGACCAAATAATGGCAACAGTATTACATAATGTGATGACAACAATATTACATATATTAACAACACCAAGTATTATAATACCTATTATTATTTCTTTAGTATTGTTAGTATTAATAATTCTATCAACATGGAAGGTATTTATAAAAAATGGTAAACCAGGTTGGGCCGCAATAATACCAATATATAGAGAAATTGTTATTTGGCAATTATCTGAGCTACCACTTAAATACTTATTACTTGGTTTACTTTTACCAGTAATTGGACCATTTTATATGATGTCTACATATATGTATTTTGCACAAAAGCAAAATAGATCTAGATGGTTTGGTTTCGGATTATATGCATTACCATTTATATTTATGCCTATATTAGCATATACAGATGCTAAAGATAAGAAAAAACAAGAAAGCGCTTTATTATGCGGAATATTCTTACTTGTATTATCAATATTTATTATTGTTGCAATTGTACCATGGAATTCTTTATTCCCTAAATTTACTTTATTTGATAAATTTAATGAATGGTTAGCAACAATTGATGTATTTAAAAACCTTATAGCAGAACCTGCTGTAACTGAAACAGCAACTGCTACACCAAGTGGTATATTACCTGCACTTGGAAATTGGCAAATGTTAGATGTTTCAGTATTCTTGCTATTAATTAGTGGATTAGTTATTGTATTTAGTAAAGAAAAAGTTAATGACTTTATTCCTGAAATAAGTGATAAAGTTAAAAAAGCATTACCAATTGCATTGGTATCAGTATTAGTAAGTTTAGTACTAATAGTAATAGTTACTTCAGGAGTAGGAGTTACTATAGTAAACTTTATTACTAAACCAAAACTTGCAACTATTTCATCATCATTTGGTGGATTAATAGGATCAATTACAACAGCAGATTTCTATTATTATTTATCAACATTATATGTACCATTTAAAGCGGTTGCAGGTTCTGATTATTCAGTTGCAATTGCAATATCAGTACAAGCAATATTCTATTTAGCAATGATTATTGCACCAACGTCTGTTGGCTTATTAATAGGATTACGTGCACTAGATATTCCATATGGAAGCTGGTTAAAATACATACTTAAAGTATTCTTACCAATACTTGTTCTTGTAATAGCTGTTCCATATGTTATGTATCTAGTTATTGCTAAGAAAATATTGCTAGCAGTATTAGTAAGCATAATATCGATAGCATTATTTATTGGAATAATAGTAGCAATATATGCGGTAAACAAACTATTATCAAAAAAATAAAAAAAGGCTTTATATGAAGCCTTTTTTTTGTATATAAATAAATATAATTACCATAACAAACATAGAATAATTATAAGGAGGATATATGTTTGTTACTTTTGATGAAGAAGTTAGGAGATTGATAAAAACCGCGGTAAAAGAAATGGAAATGTTAAAACATCCTTACTTGGGAACAGAACATATTATTTTGGCAATTCTTAAAACTAAGGGATATATAAGCAAGTTATTTTATAAAAACAAAATTAGTTATAAAAAGTTTAAAAATAGTTTAATAGAGATTATGCGAACTGGTAGTATAAAACAATCTATAACTATTTATACACCACTTTTAAAAAAAATACTGTTAAACTCTATTTTAGAAGCTAAAGAAGAACGAAAAAGGTATGTTACTAAAGATATAATAATTAGTATGATATTAGATGAAAGAAGTGGTACTGCGTGTGCTGTTTTGGAATTATTAAAAGTAAATATATCTAAGCTGAAGTATGAAATAAATAACAAAAATATAATGCATAATAAAAGAAAAAAGCGAATGCTAATTTATGATGTTGGGAATAACTTAAATAAAAAAAACCTTGATCCAGCATATGGAAGAGAAAAAGAAATTAATAAATTAATTGAAATACTGTTAAGAAGAAAAAAGAATAATCCAGTACTTGTTGGGGATGCAGGAGTTGGTAAAACTGCTATTGTTGAAGAACTTGCTAATCGAATATGTAATGGTAATATACCGGATTATTTAAAAAACAAAACAATTGTTTCGTTAGATGTTTTTTCAGTTGTTGCGGGTACCAAATATCGTGGCGAATTTGAAGAAAAAATGAAACAAATTATAAAAGAATTAGAAGAAAATAAAAACATAATATTATTTGTTGATGAGTTACATACAATAGTAGGTGCTGGAGGAGCAGAAGGAGCAATAGATGCTGCAAACATTCTTAAACCTGCGCTTGCACGAGGTAAAATAAAAATAATAGGTGCGACTACAAAAGAAGAATATGATAAGTATATAAAACCTGATGCAGCATTATCTCGTAGGTTTCAAAAAATAGAAGTTAATGAGCCAAACAAACAAGATTTAAAAACGATATTATTAAAACTAAAACCTATATATGAAAAGCATCATCATGTACAAATAGATGAACCTTTAATAGACGATATTATTGAGTTATCCGCAAAATATGTGAAAGGTAGATTTGAGCCTGATAGATCAATAGATATATTAGATGAAGTTTGTGCAAAAGTATCACTTGAAGAAACAAGTGATATAGTAAAAAGCAAAGCGTTGCGCAATAAATTAAAAGAGACTAATTTAAAGAAAAAAGAGTTATTTTTAAAGGGTAAATATAAAGAAGCTGTGTTATATAAAGATAAAGAACAATTATTAATGAAGAAAATGGGCTCTTATAAAAAAGTGGTTAGTAAAGTTAAGGCAAAAGACATAAAGGAGGTAATAGAATCAAAAAGTAATTGCAAATTACCAAGTGATAATTATTATAAAGAATTAAGAAATAATTTAAACAAAAAACTAATTAACCAACAAAAAAATATAGATAATATAATTGAATTATTAAAAATAAAAAATTATTATAATAAAAGCGAATGCTTTTCTTTGTTAATAAATGGTAATACAGGTAGTGGTAAAACTTATTTTTCAAAGGTGTTAGGTAAAGAATTGTCTAACAAGGTGATATATTTAGATTTATCAAAATATGATGGTGCTAATTCAATTATTAAATTAATAGGTAATTCCAATAATAAAAATATAGATTCCTTAGTAAAAAAAGTAGCTGATTATCCATTTTGTGCTATTATACTTGATAATTATGAAGAAGCAAATGCCGAGGTTAAAAAAGCGATTCTAGATATGATAAAGACTTCATATCTTTACGATTCTCTAGGAAGTAAGGTAGATTTTTCAAATACGGTTATTATAGTTAACACTAGAACTAATAATTATAATAATTTAGGTTTTAAAAAAAGTGATAATAAAAAAGATGAACTTGATTTTATAAAGAATAGAATACATTTAAAAGAAAAAAATAAAAAAGATATTAAACAAATAATTGTTGAAAAACTTACTAATTATAAAATAAATAATGATGATATACTAAAACAAATTTATTCAAAAATTATTGATTCTTTTAGCCTAACCAAATTAGATAATATAATAGAAAACGAGGTAAACAAAATAGTGCTAAATAATGCTGAACACTAGTTTTCTTGTTCGTTTTGTTATATAATATAAGAAACGAGGGAAAGTGATAAAATGAGATTAACTAAACGATGTTGCCTTCAATAAATTTTATTTAATAAAGAAAGGGAAGGTAATTAATATGAAAATATATAACACATTAACGAGAAAAATAGAAGAGTTTGTGCCTAACAATAAAAGTTTAATTAATATGTATACGTGTGGACCTACGGTTTATCACTATGCACATATTGGTAATTTAAGAACGTATATAATGGAGGACATACTAGAAAAAACTCTTATTTATAATGGTTATAAAGTTAATAGAGTTATGAATATAACTGACGTAGGGCACTTAACTAGTGACTCAGATTCTGGTGATGACAAAATGGTATCAAGTGCAAAGAGACAGCACAAAACGGTACTTGATATTGCTAAGTATTATACAAATGCTTTTTTTGAAGATTTTAAGAAATTAAATATAAAGAAACCTGAAACTATAGAACCTGCAACTAACTTAATTGAAGATTATATTCATTTAATTAGTGTTTTATTAGAAAAAGGGTATGCATATATATCTGGGGGTAACGTTTATTTTGATACTTCTAAATTAGATGATTATTATGTTTTAACCAATCATAAAGAAGATGATATGGTTGTAGGAGTTCGTGATGGCGTAGAATTCGATGGTAGTAAACGTAATCAAGCAGATTTTGTTCTTTGGTTTACTAAATCTAAATTTGAAGATCAAGAATTAAAATGGGAATCACCTTGGGGCCTTGGATATCCAGGATGGCATTTGGAATGTTCTTGCATTAGTATGAAACATTGCGGAGAGTATTTGGATATTCATTGTGGTGGTGTTGATAATATTTTTCCACACCATACTAACGAAATTGCACAAAGCGAGGCTTATCTAGGTCATAAATGGTGTAATTATTGGGTGCATGGAGAACATCTTTTAGATAAAAATGGAAAAATGAGTAAAAGTAACGGTGAGTTTTTAACTGTTTCGTTGTTAATTGATAAAGGATATAATCCATTATCATATAGATTGATGCATTTAGAGTCACATTATAGAAAGCAGTTGTTGTTTTCCTTTGATAATTTAGACAATTTTGAAAAAGCTTATAAAAAGCTAAAGCAAAAAACACTTGCTTTAAAGCAAAATGGTGAGTTGTTAGAAGATAAATATCAAGATTATAATCAAAAATTCATTAATTGTTTAAATGATGATATGAATACGGCGAGTGCTATGACTGTTTTATATAATTTATTAAAAGATAATGAAGTTAATGATACTACTAAAATTGAATTAATAAAAAATTTTGATACTGTATTATCCTTAGATTTATTAAAGAAAGATGAAGTAGATGATGAATTAACAGTTTATATTGAAGAAATGATTGAAAAAAGAAAAGAAGCTAAGAAAAATAAAGACTATGAATTAGCAGACAATATAAGAAATGAATTACTTGAAAAAGGAATAGAACTTAAAGATACTAGGGAAGGAACTACTTGGAATAAAATATAGGTGGTAATATGAAGTTAGTTGATAAATATAGATATAATAAATTAATTAAAGAAGGTTATATTGGTGAGCAAGCGAATGAAATAGTTAAATTATTGAATGATTATCCTCGCGCCATTATGCTTATTGATAAGACTTATAGTCCTGATGATATAAAAGAAGTTCATAAGCTTTATAGTACTAAGGATATACCATTAATAATATTTTTATCTAATTTGGAACCCCAAAAAAGAATACTAATTGTAAAAGCTTACAATAAAAACGAAGGACCTTTTGCAAGAGCAGATAGAACATGGGAATTGATTACAACCATAGCAACTAATTACGATACTGATGTACTTAGAATTTTTTTAGAACAAATAATGGTTAAAGAACCTAACTATGTATTATTAAACTTAGTTAGAACTGCCATGGATCAAAACGTAGATTTAAATGATTTAGATTTCTTTAAGAAAAACAAAGTGAAAACAAAATAAAATAAAGTTAATAAAACCAGGAATAATATTCCTGGTTTTTAATTTTTGTATTTATTTAGATCTTATTTCAATTATGCTTCTTTTTTTAATATCTTATCAACAATGCCATATCTTAAAGCTTCATCAGCACTTAAATAATAATCTCTTTCTGTGTCGTGTTCTATTTTCTTTAATGGTTGCTTTGTGTTATTAGCAAGTATTTTATTCAATTTTTTTCTTAAGTATACTATTCTATCAGCAACTATTTTTATTTCGGTAGCTTGCCCGCTTACCCCACCTAGAGGTTGGTGAATCATCACCTCCCCATTAGGAAGTATGTATCTTTTATCACCTGCTGATAACAATATGGACGCCATAGAAGCGGCAATACCAATGCACGTTGTTGATATGGGGCTTTTTATATAATTCATAGTATCATATATTGCAAGGCCGGCTGTTATAGAACCACCTGGAGAATTAATATAGATGTTTATTTCATCGTTTGATAATGAATCTAAAAATAGTAATTGGCTAATTACCCCGTTTGCAACATCATCCGTTATTTCATCGCCTATAAAAATTATTCTGTCTTTTAATAATCTAGAGTATACGTCATACACTTTTTCTACACCATTTTCATTTTCTATTACACTTGGAATAATAGTCATTTTGTGCCTCCTAGTAATATTATGTATAAAAAAAATATGTTTATTACCAAAAAAATGTGACTTTTTTTGTATGATTTGTTATTATATTAATAGAGTAAAAGGGTGTGTGATAGCATGATTAACATAAAATATAAAGAAAACAACTTTGAATATGAAAACCCAGTGCCATTATTTGAAATTACTGATAGGATTAAAGATGATTTTGAAGGTGATGTAGTAGCAGCATTTATGGATAATAAAGTTTGTTCATTAAATAGTATCGTATCAAAAGATTCTGAAGTCGAATTTTTTGATAATGGATCAGTTCATGGTAATAGGGTATATGTTAGAGGACTATGCTTTTTGTTTTGTAAAGCTGTAAAAGATGTATTAAATTGTGACGTTAAAATAATCAGGGTAATGGGTAATGAGTTATACTCAGAAATTCTATCAAACACCATAATATCAGAAACTACTGTTGAAAAAATTAAGTTAAGAATGAAAGAATTAGTAGAACAAGAAATACCTATTGAAAAAATAGTAGTATCTAGATTAGAAGCTATGAATTATTATAAAAACGTTAACCAATTAGATAAAGCTAATTCTATGAAATATATGAGCACATCATCACTTAGTTTATATAAAATGGATGATACATTAGACTACTTCTATGGAATAATGCCAATTAATACAAAAGTACTTAAAAATTATGAATTAAAGTATATTAAAGAAAATAGAGTGGTATTAATTCCACCAAGTATTTATGATGAAGAACGTAGTTCAAAATATTTAAACAATGAAAGTATTATAAAAAGTACTGAAGAAAATAATAAGTTTTTAGAAAATATTAATATAATAAATTCTTGTGATTTAGATTATAAAATATCTAATAGTGAGTATAATAGCATTATAGACGTTAGTGAAATGTATATTAATAAAAAAATATATGATTTAGCACATAAAATATCTAAGGATAAAGATGCAAAAGTTATATTAATAAATGGCCCAACTTCATCTGGAAAAACAATAGTAGCAAGAAAGCTTACAACTTTACTAAAAAGTGATGGGTATGATCCAATTACTATTTCAATAGATGATTTTTATAGGGAAGATACTAACGATTATTCACGTGAAAACATTGATAACATTGATACCAATCTGTTTAATAATACGCTAGATTCGTTATTAGCAGGAAATGAAGTTAAAATGCCGGCGTTTGACTTTGAGGTTCATCAAAGATATTGGCAAGACAATGCTATAAAACTAAATGATAAGAGTGTGATAATAATAGAAGGTATGCATGCGTTTAATAGTAAGCTTACTGAAATGATTCAAGATAAAAATAAGTTTAAAGTATTTGTTACACCATTTACTCCGTTAAATATTGATAATCATAATTTGTTTAGAACTTCAGATAATAGACTTTTAAGAAAACTTGTAAAAGATGCTAAGATAAAAAATATTAATCCATCTGATTCTTTAAAAGACTGGAGACGTATAAGAAAGATTGAAGAAGAAACTATTAATCCTTATGCTAATGATGCAGACGAGTTTATTAATACTTCACTTGTATATGAATTAGGTATATTAAAAACTTATGCAGAACCATTATTGTTTTCAATAAATGAAGATGATGAAAACTATGAGGAAGCGCTTAGGATATTAAATATTTTTAGGGTAATACTACCTATGCCTAGTGAGAATGTGCCAAGTGATTCAATATTAAGAGAATTTATTGGTGGAAGTTGTTTTGGTAATGAATAGATGTTAAAATATAATTAAATAGGAGGATGTTAATATGGCTATAAAAGTAGCAATAAATGGATTTGGAAGAATAGGAAGACTTGTATTTAGGTTAATGCAAGAAGATAGTGATTTTGATGTTGTTGCAATTAATGATTTGACTGATGCAGCACAATTAGCATATTTATTAAAATACGACACTTCACATAGAAGATATAAAACTGAGGAAATATCATCAGATGAAAACAACATCATAATAGATGGTAAAAAAATAAGAATATATAGTGAAAAAGAACCTGTTGATTTACCTTGGAAAGAATTGGGAATAGACGTTGTGTTTGAATGTACTGGGTTCTTTACTAACCTTGAAGCTGCCCAATCACATATAGATGCTGGAGCAAAAAAAGTTATTATATCAGCGCCAGCTAAAGGTGATTTAAAAACAATTGTTTATAACGTAAATCATGAATTATTAACTGGTGATGAAACCGTTATTAGTGCAGCAAGTTGTACTACAAATTGCTTAGCACCTGTTATGAAATTATTATGTGATAATATTGGCGTAGAAAAAGGGTATATGACAACCGTTCATGCTTATACTAATGACCAATCAACGTTAGATGTTGCACATAAAAAAGGTCATATGGCAAGAAGGGGTAGAGCAGCCGCGGCAAATATAGTTCCTGCGTCAACCGGAGCCGCTAGTGCAATTGGATTGGTAATACCACAATTAAATGGTAAATTAGATGGTATTGCAATGAGGGTTCCTGTGACAACTGGATCAGTAGTAGATTTAACTTTAGAATTAAGTAAAAATGTTACTAAAGAAGAATTAAATGATTTATTTAAAAATAATCAAAGCGAAACAATAAAGTATACTGAAGATCCAATTGTATCAAGTGATGTTATTGGAATGACTTGTGGTTCTCTTGTTGACGGATTGTCTACTAACGTTATGGATGTAGATGGAAAACAATTAGTTAAAATAGTATCATGGTATGATAATGAAATGGGATACAGTGCTCAAATGGTAAGAACTGCTAAATATTTAGCAAAAAAACACTAATTAGTGTTTTTTTTGTTTATTCGTGATATAATGGTATAGACGATAGGATGGTGTTACAATGGATAATGAGTATAATGCTTATGAACAAGAAGAGCCTAAAAAGAAGTTTAGAATAACTAGAGGTATGATTATTCTTGCTGTGGCAGTTATATTAGTAATTGCAATTGTTGTTATAATCATAGTAACCCATAATTCTAATAAACCTAAAGAAATAACTACGGCTGATTGTAAAAAACTAGAGAAACGTATGAGTGATGAAGCATCTGCTTATGTTGAAGAGATATCACCTGAAATTTCAAGAGTTGAGTTGGATGATTTAAGATCAGAAAATGGTGGACCATTAGAGGTAAAGGCACTTCCAGCACTTAAAATATGTACAGGTTACGTAAATGTTTTCTTAGATGATGGAGATCAAAGAAGTGACGCATATATATCATGTGATAATGGATACGAAACCAAAGGATATGTTGAAGGTGATGGTGGAGATATAACAAAACCTGAGATTGAATTAAAGGGTAATAGTAAAATGACAATCAAAGTTGGAAGTAAATTTACTGATCCAGGTGCAACAGCAACTGATGATGTAGATGGAGATTTAACTGAAAACATCGTTGTAACAGGTAAAGTAGATACTAAAAAAGCTGGAACTTACACACTTAAATATACAGTTGAAGATTCATCTGGTAACAAAGCGTCTAAAAAAAGAACAGTAATTGTTGAGGAAAAAGAAACAACAACTACTAAAACAACGACTTCAACTAAAGTGCAAACAACAACCACAACTAAAAATACGATAGTTGTAACAACTAAAAAAACTACTAGGACAACTGCAAGGAAAACTACCAGAGCAACAACCAGGGCTACAACTAAAGCAACAACAAAAAGAATAACAACCCCGCCAACAATTAAGCTTAAAGGTAATAACCCAGATAGTGTTACTCAAGGAAGAACGTATACTGATCCAGGATTTACCGCAACAGATGCTACGGGTAAAAACATAACTAGTAAGGTGACAAAAAAAGGAACAGTAAATACTAGTGTTGCTAAAACGTATTACATAACATATTCAGTAACTGATGATTATAAAAATACCGCATCTGTTAGTAGAACGGTAAAAGTTATAGCGAAGACAAATGTTACAAGTTTAACTTTGACCCCAAATACCGCAACAGTTAAAGTTGGTGCAAATCAACAGTTGTATGTAAATGCTACTTATACGGGTGGTGCGCCAGTATACAGTTGGAAATCTAGTAACACATCAGTAGCAACGGTATCAAGTAGTGGTGTTGTAACTGGAAAATCTGCTGGTAGCACGACAATTACTGTAACTGCTGGTACGATGGCAAGAACATGTACTATAAAAGTAACGAAGTAAAATAGAAAATTTAGTTTTCTATTTTTTCATATAATGATATAATTGTATTGGAGGCTCTAATGAAAAAAACTATAAGAGATTTAGACATAGATGGAAAAACTTTAATTATTAGATGTGACTTAAATGTTCCAATTAAAGATGGCGTTATATCAGATGATAATAGAATAAGAGAAAGTTTAAAAACTATTAATTATGCATTAGATCATAATTGTAAAATAATAATATTATCTCATCTTGGTAGAATTAAGTCGGAAGAAGATAAAAAAGGAAAAAGTTTATTACCAGTTGCGATAAGACTAGAAGAATTATTAGGAAAAAAAGTATTATTTGTTAATGAAACGCGTGGAAGTGTGTTAGAAGAGGCTGTTTCTAATATGAATAATAAAGATATAGTACTTGTAGAGAATACCAGATATGAAGATTATCCTGATAATAAGGAAAGTGGATGCGATATTGAACTTGGTAAGTATTGGTCTTCACTTGCAGATGTTTTTGTTAATGATGCATTTGGTACTTCTCACAGAAAACATGCGTCTAATGTGGGTATTGCCAAAAATATACCTTCTTGTATTGGGTTTTTAGTTGAAAAAGAATTATTAATGTTAAAAGAATCATTGGATACTCCAAAATGTCCATATATAGTTATTATGGGTGGTGCAAAAATAAATGATAAAATAAAAGTGATAGATAAACTTTTAAAGAAAGCTGATTACTTATTAGTAGGTGGAGGAATTGCTAACACATTTTTGACTGCCCTTGGATATGATTTAAAAAAATCTATTTATGATGAAGATTCAATAGAATATTGTAAAAATGTTATTAAAAAGTATAAAGATAAAATAGTATTACCAGTAGATGGTTATTGTTCTAGTGAGTATAAAGATGGAATTGAGGTTGATTATTGTAAGCTAGATAATGTTTTAGATGGAAAAATGGTTTTAGATATTGGTAAAGAAAGTATAGAATTATTTTCTAATTATATTAAAGATGCAAAAACTGTTTTTTGGAATGGTCCAGTAGGGGTAAGTGAGTTTAAAAATTTTGAATATGGTACTAAAAAGCTATGTGAAATATTAGATAAATCAAATGCAAAAGTTATTGTTGGTGGTGGTGATTCAGCTGCTGCAGCAATAAAGTTTGGATATAAAAATAAATTTGATCATATATCAACTGGTGGCGGAGCATCTCTTGAGTTAATCGAGGGTAAAGCATTGCCAGCTATTGATATTATAGAAGATAAATAATATGAAAAAGAAGAAAAGTATAATTAATTATCTAATATTATTTATAGCAATAGTCTTAGTGTTATTTTTTACACTTAAAGATGATTTTAAAAACATAGTTTTAGAAATGTCTAAAGTAAATATTTGGATATATATAATAGCCATTATTTTGTTTTTAGTGTCACATTTCTTTAAGTCATTGGGCTTACGTACATTTTTAAATGAATATACAAATTATTCTGTAAAAAAATCATATGAATTAACCTTAATCTCGTTATTTTTAAATGGTGTAACACCATTTCAAACGGGTGGTCAACCATTTCAAGTTTATTTATTAAAAAAAGATGGTATGCGCGTTACTGATTCTACAAACGCAATGATTAAAGATTCACTAGCATATCAAGCAGCTTTACTTATAATTGCGGTAATAGCATTGTTATTTAATATAAAATTAAATATATGTGAACATGATAGGTATTTAATATTAGCAGTGTTACTTGGTTTTATTGTGAATTTTGCTGTTTTGTCGCTTCTTGTATTTGCACTAGCAGCAAAAAAAACAGGATATAGAATCTTAAATAATCTAATTAACTTTATATTTAAATTTAAAATAACAAAAAAATATGCTCGTTCAAAAGAAAAGCTTCAAGAAGGGTTAATAAACTTTTATGAAAACAGAAAAAGTATATCAAAAAATAAGAAAACACTAATAGTAGGAATAATGTTTCATATTATTCATTTAATAATATTATATTTAGTACCTGCTATAGTGTTTAAATCTATGGGAGTTAACATAGGTATATTACAAACTATAGTTTGTACAGCACTTGTTATGTTGGTTGCAAACTTTATTCCAATACCAGGTGCAACAGGTGGAATTGAATATGGATTTATGCAGTTCTTTGGTAAATATGTATTTGGAGCAATACTTTCTAGTGGAATGCTTTTATGGAGATTTGCAACATATTTCTTTGGATTAATAATAGGAAGTATTATACTTATGCTAAAAAAGGAGGATAGAATAAAATGAGAATAGGATTATTTAGTGATACATATCCTCCGTTTATTAATGGTGTATCAACAAGTGTTTTAATGTTAAAAAAAGGTTTAGAAAAACTAGGACATAAAGTTTTCGTTGTCACTGTTAATAGTGAATCGTTTTCATATAGGGAAGAAGAGAACGTTTTAATGATACCAAGTGTTCCTATCGGATTATTTGATTATCGTATATCAGGAATATATCCAATAAGAGCAAGAAAGATTATAAAAAATTGGAATTTAGATGTTATCCATACTCATACTGAATTTGGAATTGGGACATTTGCAAGACTGATATCAAAGCAATATAATATTCCGTTAGTGCATACATATCATACGATGTATGAAGAGTATATATACTACATAACAAAAGGATATTTTAAAGGCACTTCAAAAAAATTAGTAGAGTACTTAACGTTATTTTTGTGTGACAAAACCATTGATGAACTTATAGTGCCTACTAAAAAAGCGTATGAGCTATTCAAAAACAAATATAACGTTAAAAGAGATGTACATATTATTCCAACTGGTATTGAGGTTGAAAAATTCTATAAAGAAAATACTGATAAAAAAGACGTTTTAGACTTAAAAAAAGAACTTGGTTTAAAAAAAGATGATTTTGTAATATTAAATATAGGTAGGATTGCAAAAGAAAAAAATATTGAGTTTTTGATAAATGCTCATAAAACCTTAGTTAAGAAAAATAAAAAAGCAAAGCTGGTTATTGTGGGTGATGGACCTGGCGTTGATGATTTATATAAACTAGTTGATAAAAATAATTTAGAAAAAAATGTTATTTTTACTGGTAAAGTACCTTGGGATAACGTTGCAAAGTATTATTTAATGTCTGATGTATTTACAACGGCATCTAAAAGTGAAACGCAAGGGCTTACCGTTATAGAAGCGATGGCAGCATCTAAATGCGTGGTAACAATTAAAGATGAGAGTTTTGAAAACGTAATCACTGATAAAAAAGATGGTTTCTTCTTTAAAAAAGAAGCAGAGTATGTTGATATAATGAACGAATTATCAAATAATAAGAAGTTAAGAGATGAAATTGGTAAGAACGCATTAAAAACTGCTAATGAGTATAGTTCAATATCATATGCGAAAAAAGTGTTAGACGTTTATAACTTAGTTATTAATAAGGATCCTAATATTGTAAAAAGAATAATACATGGTGCAAAAAGAGTACTTAAAAAAAGTGGTGATAATAATGAGTAAGATTGTAGTATGTAATCAAAAAATGTTTTTATCATATGATGAAGCTGAAAAAATAAGTAATGAATTACTTAAGTATAATGATGAGAACTTGATTATATGTCCATCTGCTTTGAATATGGATTTATACTCTAAATATAATATTGGTGCACAAGATTGTTATTACGAAGATAGTGGGTCTTTTACAGGCGAGATTTCTCCATATCATTTGGCACTTAAAGGAGTTAAGTACGTAATAGTAGGTCATAGTGAAAGAAGATGCTATGATGATGATAAAACAATTAATAAAAAAATACTTGCAGCACAAAAAAATAAGCTTATTCCAATATTATGTATTGGTGAATCAAAATACGATAGAGATTTAAATAGAACTGCTGAAGTATTAAAAAGGCAATTAACTATTGGATTAAAAAATGTTAAAGATGAAATCTATATTGCGTATGAACCCGCATGGCTTATTGGTAAGAATAAGAGTTTAAGTATTAATGAGATAGAAGATACTTGTACTTATATTAGAAAGCTATTAAAGGGATTAAGAATTAGTAATTATAAACTATTATATGGTGGAAGTGTAACTGATTTAACCATTGAAAACATAATTAGTAATAAGTTAGATGGCTATTTAGTTGGTAAAACATGTTGTGACGTAGATAAATTACTAAAGATAATAAAGTGTACAAAAATGTAAAGAAGGACAAAATTTGACATTTTGTTCTTTTAATTTGATGTAAAATTATGTTATGCTATAGTTGAAATATAGAAAGTGGGTGATAAGATGGATGCTCAAGTAGCAAAAAGGCCATCGTTTGTTAGTCGTTATCTTGATGTTTTATACGAGGTTAAATTTAAACTAGCCTTAAAGAAAATTGAGGGTAAGATAGTTGTTGCCAAAAATGAGTTTAGAAAAATGATTGAAGAAGAAACAACTAAGGACTTAGACGTAAGAGATGCAATAGACAAATTATTTGAACCGCTTAATATATTTAGTAACGAGGGTGAAAACTATAATATGAAGGATAAAGATAACTCTGCTACTAATAATAAAGGAGTGGCAAAGTCAAAAGCGTTACCTCAGTTTAAGAATACTGGTAACAATGAACAAACTTCAAATTAGTTAGAATAATCAAAGAATGTAGTACCAAATATTACATTCTTTTTTTGTTCGACACAAAGTGATAATATTTTTGAAAAAGTTGTTGTACAATACCAAAGAAAAGGAAGGAGATTATTATGAACAATAATAAAAAAATAAGATTATTAGTAGTAGATGATAATGAACACTATGTTGATATGATTGAAGAGTATTTTTCAGATAATCAAAAAATTGAAGTTGTTGGTAAATGTTTTGATGGAGAAAGTGGAGTTAAATATATTAAAGAAAACACTAATAAGTTTGACGTTGCTTTGTTAGATTTAATTATGCCTAAGAAAGATGGTTTATACGTCCTTGAAAATATGCAAAAAAACAAAATTACTAAACCTATTATAGTTTGCACCTCTTTTAACACTGATGAAATAATATCAAAAGTATCTAAGTATAATCCTAAGGACTTTATTGCTAAACCAATGGATTTAGTAGAATTAGAAGGAAAAATATTGGATGCTGTAATAGAAGTTCCAAAAAATGCAAATAAAACTAATGATCTTGAAATATCAATTAGTAAATTGTTGCATGATTTAGGTGTTCCATCTCATATTAAAGGTTACCAATACATAAGAGAAGGAGTTTTACTAATGTATAAATCTCCTGAAATAATTGGTGCTATCACAAAAGAATTATATCCTGAAATAGCTACAAAATATGATACAACTGTATCAAGGGTAGAAAGAGCGATAAGGCATGCAATTGAAGTTTCTTGGAACAGGGGAGACGTAGATTTAATGGAGGAAGTTTTTGGACATAGTGTTGATTATGATAGAGCAAAACCTACTAATAGTGAATTTATTGTAACTATATCTGATAAATTAAGATTAGAATATAATACCAAAAAAAGTCATATATAGTGACTTTTTTTAATTATTTTAAATAAATAATGATATAATTATTATAAGGAGGGAATAAAATGAACGACGGAAGAATGCAATCTTTTTTTACAAAAGTATATACATGGATGTTTATTGGACTACTAGTATCAGGTGCTGTTGCTTACATAACATCAATCAATACTGCACTTTTTAGTATATTAGTAAGTGGTTTTTGGCTTATTATCATAGCAGAATTGGGACTTGTTATAGCAATTAGTGCATTAATTAAGAAGATATCCCCTACGGTAGCTAAAGTGCTGTACTTACTTTATTCAGCTGTTAACGGTTTTACTTTAGCATCCATATTTATGGTATATAAATTAGATAGTATAGTATTTGTATTTTTATCAACAGCAATTTTATTTGCGGCACTTGCATTATATGGATATACAACCAAAAATGATTTAACTGGATTTGGTAAAATATTGTTAGCAGGCTTAATTGCAATAATTATTATGTCCATAGTAAATATTTTTACTGGTGGCAATACTTTAGGAGTAATAATATCAATTATTTCAGTTGTTATCTTTTCAGGTTTAACTGCCTATGATATGCAAAAACTAAAGAATCTATATAATTATTATGCGTCTGATGATACAATGGTTGATAGAATTGCGATATATGGTGCACTTGATTTATATTTAGATTTTATAAACATATTCATTAAACTATTAAGATTATTTGGAAAGAGAAAATAAAGAACCTCGAGGTCCTTTATTTTTGTTTACACATATATTTACAACACATCAACAATTATGTTGACGTGTTTTTTACAAAAGAGTATCATATAATTGTAAAATACAAAAGAAGGTAAAAAAGGAGTAAAAAAATGAAAAAAGGAAAATTATTATTAGTTGGTACTGCATTACTAACTAGTCTAATGTTTGCAACAGGTGTAAAAGCAGATGGACCAACGCGTATTTATCCAGTATATGGTAATGGCAACACAGTAAATTGGGATAATCAAAATTTTATGCAATGTACTCAAATACAAGGTTCATGTAAGGAATATGTTGTTTCAAATGATTCTGGCGCAGAAGATGAAGAAATAACATTGACAAATGGTAGTGAAGTAATTAATCTAAACAAAGTAGCATTATCTGGTGGGTACGTTTTAGTAACCACACAGGAACAACCGCAAGACAATTATTTTTTGGCTGGGGAAGTAGATGGAATTGGTGATGGTGATCCTGCAGATGTACCTGGTTTTGTATATTATGAATTCTATGACCAATTTGCAGATGCAAGCGAATACATAAATATAGCAAACAACGAGGCAAATAATGGTCGTTATGTAACGATTATATCTAAATACTTATCAGACATGTTTAGTTCGGCACAAACACTTACAATAAACAAAAATGTAACTGTTATTACACAATATTTGGATGTATTAAATTTAGTAAATAATGGTAAAATAAAAACCGGTTCTATATCAGCAAATAATGTAACTGGTAATGGACATATTGAATTAGTATATAATGCATATCCTGAGGGAGACCCATTTATAGATGCTAATCGTTTATCTATTAGTTCAATATCAGGTGTTAGTGTAGATGTAAAGAATGCAAATGTTAATAAAGGAATGCATTTTGGATTTTTAGGATGGGATGACGAAATATCAAAAGAAGATGCACAGAAATTAGTTGATCAATTAAATAAAGTAAAAGGTTCGACTTTAAACGGATATAAAGTTGTATTAAAAGAAACCACGTTACTTACGGAAGATCCAAACACTGCAGGTGTTGGCTTTGAAAATGATAAATTTTATATAGGTGTATTAGAAAAAGACGAAACTGCAGCAACTGCAAATAGTGCTAAAAATAATATAGTTAATAAGTTAAAAGCTGCTGTTAAAAACCCTAAAACAGCTGATGCGTTGTTTACTATTTTAGGTACGCTAGTATTAGCTGGTGGTGTATTTGTAGTAACCGTTAAAAAAGCTAAACAAAAATAATAATAGATAGCGAAAGCTATCTTTTTTAGAAGATGGTGATTGACGTGACTGAAAATTGGAGAAAAAGATACTCGTTTTTGACAAAACAAGAACAAGATATACTTTATATGTTATCAAAATCTGGTATTGAATACACTGATATAAAGCACATGAGTAAAGATAGATTTGCCCTTTTTATAAATGAGTATATTAAAGAATTAAAGAAAATAAATAAGAGCTCAAATTATAATAATGAGGTAGAAGTTTCAGACCATGATGTAGATACTGTTTTTTACATGAGAAAAAATAAAATTAACATAAATAAAGTGATGAATAAGCTTAACTTTGTAAAAAACTTAAATATATCTTGTTATCCAAATATGAAACAAACATATAGTCGCATCAATTCAAGATTTATTAAAAACAAAATAATAAACACGTTGGTTATGGTAGTCGCTTTTGCGTTTTTCCTTTCAGGGTCTTTAAGTTTAAACATTTGGAATAAGGATAACAAAAAAACTAAAAAGTTGGAAGCGAGTATTATCAAAAACATAAAAGTTGGTGAAATAAAAACTAATAAAGATAGTTTTTTAAGCGAAGAAGATTACGACTTGTATAAAGACATTAGATCTTTAAACGTTGATTTTAATAAACTAAATGAAATGAACGCTGATACAAAAGGATGGGTTTATTTAACTGGAACAACGGTAAACTATCCATTTGTACAATCAAATGATAACGAATATTATTTGAATCATGATTTTAATAAAAAAGTAAATCAAAAAGGTTGGGTATTTCTTGATTTTAGGAATGATATAAATGGTTTTGATAAAAATACAATCTTATATGCGCATGGCCTTATTAATGAAAAAATGTTTGGTGGAATGAGAAACGTGTTTAAAAAAGAATGGCTTAATAACCAAAACAATCATATTATTAAGTTGTCTACAAATAATCATAAGCAATTATGGAGAGTTTTTTCAATATATAAAATAAAACCTGAGGAATATTACATTACTACTTATTTTAATAACAATAATGAATATGGTAAGTTTGTGAAGACAATAAAAGAAAGAAGTGAATATGATTTTAACGTTGGTGTGAGTACCGATGATAGAATTCTTACATTATCTAGTTGCTATTCTAAAGGAACAAGAATGGTTGTTCACGCAAAGTTAATTAGTAATGAGTAAAAAAGATTACGAAAAGTGATCTTTTTTTTGTATACTTTTATATAAAAATAATAGAATTTTATGTAGTGTAAAAAAAATAAAAAAAGTGCTAAAAACCCCTTGAAATAAGGGAATTCTTATGCTACAATGGTAACTGCGTGTAGATGCATAGATGTGCGAGGTTGCTGATACACCCGGTGGAGTTGCTGTTATAAAACAACGGGAAATCAGGTAATTCGTTCGGAGCTAGTCTATACCAGATATAGGCGAAGGGAGGATTTAAAGTATGTCAAATAAAATTCGAATCAAATTAAAAGCATATGAACATCGTTCTTTAGATCTAGCTGCTTCTAAAATTGTAGAAACAGTTAAACGTACAGGTGGAAAGGTATCTGGTCCAGTACCATTACCAACAGAAATCCAAAAGTACACTATTTTAAGAGCTGTTCATAAATATAAAGATTCACGCGAACAATTCGAAATGCGTACGCACAAGAGATTAATTGATATTACATCACCAAGCAAGGAAACTATTGATGCTTTACAACATCTTGATTTACCTAGCGGTGTTGAAATAGAAATAAAGTAATTATAGGAGGAAAAAATGGAAAGAAAAGGAATCTTAGGTCGTAAACTAGGAATGACTCAAGTTTTCGAAAAAAATGGAAAACTAGTTCCTGTTACCGTAGTTGAAGTTGAACCAAATACTGTTACTCAAATTAAAACGGTTGAAACTGATGGCTACGAAGCAATCCAATTAGGCTTTGAAACTAAAAGAGAAAAATTAAGTAACAAAGCTGAACTTGGACATGTAAAAAAAGCTAATGCTGCTCCTAAGCGCTTCTTAAAGGAGATCCGCGGAGTTGACGTTAGCAAATATAGCCTTGGTCAAGAACTTACTTGTGAAGTTTTTGAAGAAGGTGAAATGGTTGATGTTACCGGAACTTCTAAAGGTAAAGGTTTCCAAGGTGTAATTAAACGTTACAATCAATCAAGAGGTCCTATGGGACACGGTTCAAAATACCACAGAGGTGTTGGTTCGTTAGGAACAATGAGACCAATGCGTGTATTTAAAGGTAAGAAATTACCTGGACATATGGGACATGTTACTGTTACTATGCAAAATTTAGAAATAGTTGCAGTTATGCCTGAAGATAACGTTATCTTAATTAAAGGAAATGTTCCAGGTCCTAAAAAGTCTTTAGTTATCATCAAATCAGCTATTAAAAAGCCAAACGTAAAAAAAGATAAAATAGAATTAATTTCTTATAAAACAGAAGAAGTTAAAGAAGAAACTGAAGTAGAAGAAGTTGCAGTTGAACAAGCAGCAGAAGAAACTACTTTAGAAAACGTAGAAGCTGAAGCTGAAGTTGAAGCTAACGAAGCATCACAAGAAGAAGCTGAATAATAAAGTCAGTATTTATTTAAGAAAGCTAACATGTGATGAAAGGAGGAATTTAAAATGCCAAAGACAGCACTTTTAAGTTTGAAAGGTGAAAAAATTAAAGACATTAAATTAGATGATAACGTATGGGGTATTACTCCAAACGATCAAGTAGTATATGAATCAGTTGTTTTAACAAGAGCTGCATTAAGACAAGGTTCTCATAAAGTTAAGACACGTAGTGAAGTTTCTGGTGGTGGAAGAAAGCCATGGAGACAAAAAGGAACTGGTAATGCTCGTCAAGGGTCTATCAGAGCTCCTCATTTCGTAGGTGGTGGAATTGTATTTGGACCATCAAACGAAAGAAACTATAACAAGAAAATGAATAAAAAGGAACGTCGTTTAGCACTAAGATCTGCACTTACTTACAAAATAAACGACAAAGAAGTTATTGCAATTGAAAAGTTTGATGCAAAAACTAATAAGACAAAAGATATGATTAAGTTATTAGACAGCTTAAAGATTACTGGTAAGGCTTTAATAGTTACTACTGAACTTACAGAAAATACTATTTTAGCAACTAGAAACTTATCAAATGTTAAATTAATTTTAGCAAACGAACTTAACACATATGACATTTTAAACTGTGATAAATTAGTTATTACAGAAGATGCAATAAAATACGTTGAGGAGGTGCTTAAGTAATGAGTTCATACAGAGACATAATAATAGCACCAGTTGTTACTGAAAAAACAGCTAACTTATCTGCAGATGGTAAGAAAATAGTATTTAAAGTTGCTAAAGAAGCAAATAAAGTACAAATTAAACAAGCAATTGAAAAAATATTCAATGTTAAAGTGACAAACGTTAACACTGTAAACGTTCGTCCAAAGAAAAAGAGAGTAGGACGCTACGAAGGAGCTACAAAGGCTTACAAAAAAGCTTATATTACATTAGCTGAAGGTAGTAAACTAGATTTAAACTAATAAGGAGGAAATAAAATGCCAGTTAGAAAATATAGACCAACGACCAATGGTGTAAGAGGAATGAGTATATTAGTTAATGGCGAAATTACTAAGAGTACTCCAGAAAAAAGCCTTTTAGCACCTAAGAAAAAGACTAATGGTCGTAATAACTATGGTCGAATCACGGTAAGACATCGTGGTGGTGGTGAAAAAAGAAAATATCGTAAAATCGATTTTAAAAGAAACAAATTTGATATTACTGGTAAGGTAGCATCTATAGAATACGATCCAAATAGAAGTGCAAACATTGCATTAATTAATTATAAAGATGGTGAAAAAAGATACATTATCGCTCCTAACGGATTAAAAGTTGGGGATATCATCGTAAGTGGACAAAACGTAGATGTTAAAGTTGGTAACGCTATGCCAATTATGAACATACCAGTAGGTACTGTAATTCACAATATTGAAATGAGACCAGGAAAGGGTGGACAAATAGCACGTAGTGCTGGTCAAAGTGCACAAATTCTTGG
>CADBMO010000105.1 GCA_902795755.1 uncultured Erysipelotrichaceae bacterium
ACAAACTTAACGTGGGGATATAAAATGTACCAATTTAAATTCTACTTTAAATCGGTACATTTGTCAATCATTTTTTACTACTTTTTACTTATTTTTAAGTTGACTTTCTTAGTCATAGAAGTATATTTTGCTCTTAAATCAGAACCAGTAACCTTTACTTCAATATTATGTTCCCCTTCACCAATATCTTTTAAGTCAACGTATGCTTTTATCGTTGTTGGGTCTATATTATTTAACACACCAGCAACTCCACTAACACTAACGGTAACTTTTGTACTTTCCGCATTAAGTGCCTGAACGGTTAAACCATCACCTAGATTTTCATATTCTAGATATATATCAGCAAATTCTTTTGTGGTTTCCTCGCCTAAAGTAACATTAACATTTATCGTATTACTACTCATACTTCTAATACCAGATGGTCTTTTGATTTTTACGGAATATTGTTTATCATCTTTCAAATTATCAACGTCTATATATACTGGTATATAACTTACTTTTTCTAATTTAGAAGCCTTACCATATATTGTTACGCTAGATACATCTGATGTTAAAGTTGAAATTGCTTTACCAAATACTACGTTTCCTCTAGGAATTAGTTTAACAGGTACTTCTTTACTTGGAGATGTAATATTTACCGTTGCAGTAATATTATTAGGTACTATTTCAACGTTTACCTTATTACTATTATTATCATATGCAACTAATTTAACATTATCAATTTTTTGTTTGCCAACTTTTCTTTCATCACTTGATAATTGATCTAAATCAACCAAAGCTTTTACATATGCAACTTTTTTAAGTGTTGCTTCATCACTTTTTACGTATGCAGTTTCACTACTTAATGAAACACCTGACACCATTAATTTAGAATCTAATTTATCTTTATTGATAACCTCATAATTAATTTCTTTTTTAACAGATACTTTTTCATATATAACAATTGTTGCAACAGAAGGATCAAGTTTGTATTCAACTGAACTTAAAGCTTTTTTATACTTTAAGTTAACCTTATGAACACCTGGTTTTAATCCTGTTAAGTCAACTGTTATATCATTAGTAGGTAATTGTTTTGCTAAATATATATCTGATTTTCTACCAACTAAAGTAATATCTACTGTTTTTGGTAATCCCTTAACAACATATGCTTCCTCATTATATGTTGCCGTAATTGGTTGGTTATATAAAACCTCAGCAGTTTTCTCAATCAAAGTTGTTGTTCTTGAGGTTGCTATAAAAAATATACCTACTGCAATTAATAATGAAATAACTATCATACCTGGTTTTTTTGTTATTAATTTTTCTAAATTTCTACTATTACCCTTAAACTTGCCTGAGAAAAAAGAGAAAATCTTTGCAATCGGTAATACTATTTTTTTGTCAAAAAATCTTGCAATGGCTTTGAATATATTACTCATCTTCTTCACCATCCTCTTCTTCTTCAATTTCATAATCGAATTCTGCAGTTTTCTTAGGTTTTAATTCTTCTAATATTAGCATCTTAGCTTCTTCAACTGATAAATTATAATTTAAATCACCATTCATTGCTATTGAAATTCTTCCTGTTTCTTCCGATACAATAATTGCTATTGCGTCAGATTCCTCACTTATACCTATCGCAGCACGATGTCTAGTACCTAATCTTTTGCTAAATTTCATTTCAACGGTGGTTGGAAATACGGCACCTGCTGATGTTACTTTATCCCCTTGAATAATTACACCACCATCATGAAGTGGGTTATCTGGGAAGAATATTGCAACTAATAATTCATTTGAAATTTCTGCGTATAATTTCTTAGATCTTTCAATATACTCATTTAATGAAGTGTCTCTTTCAATAACAATTAAAGCACCTATTCTATGTTTTTTTAAATACTCTAATGCTACACCTATTTCATACACTATCTTTTCTCTTTGAGATATTGTTAAAACTTTGTGTCTACCTAATAATTGTGATCTTCCTAAATGCTCCAATACAGATCTAATTTCCGGTTGAAACACAATAATTAATGCAAGTGGTCCCCACATTATAACATATTGTAATAACAATCCTACGGTTGTTAAATCAAACAAATCACTTATTACTTTTACTATTGCTATAATAATAATTCCTTTAAATATAAGTGTGAATTTAACATTATTTTTAACACTTTTTAATATAAAATATATTCCTGTCCATACCAAGCATATATCTATAATATCTTTTATAATCGTTAATATACTATCTACGGTCATAAATCCTCCTTGTTCCTTTTTATTCTTTTTTCGACATATTGATTATAACATAATTAACTTTTAAAATTAATAGTTTAATAGAAGAAAATTAAATTCTCTTTTTATGAGAATTTAAAATATGTTATTAACGTTATTATCATTAATAGGTGCTGCACCATTCATGGTACTACCAGCAATATTATTTGCTATAACTTTATTAGGATTATTTGGATCAACATGTGGTTGTCCATTAACTTTAGGCTCTTCTTTTTTTGCTTTTTCTTTCTTTTTAGCAGCCTTTTCTTCTCTTAATCTTTTCTTCTCTTCTTCTCTTTTTTGTTTTTCTTCTAATTTCTTTTTCTTTATTGCTTCTTTTTCTAATCTTTTTTTCTCTTTTGCACTAATTTGAGGTTCTGTAGATGCAGATTCCCCAGTAGTTTGGGTAGGTCCATTTGAAGATGGTTGTTCTTCTATAGGTGAAGCAGGTTGAGAAGTTGCCTCTGAAACGGGTACCGCTGTTTCTACTGGAATAGCTGGCTTTGCAACCGGTGCAGGAGCAACTGGTTCTGTAGCTGGCACAACAGGTTCAGCTTTTTCAGCAATTGGTTGTGGAGTTGGCGCAGGTTTAGCTACTGTAACAGCCTCTTCTTTTTTAACCTCTTCATTAGAAACTGAATTAGTAGTTTCGTTTGACACGTCTGACTTTATAACCTCTTCTTTTTTTTCTTTTGGTGTAGTTTCCTTCTTTAATTTTCTTTTTTTCGCTTGTTCTTTAGAATACATATCACCAAAAAAACCTAGTATTAAACATAAAACTACCGCTACTACTATAATTATTATTGTTGTATCACTCATAGCATTCACTCCTTTTATTTCATTTTCATAGTTATTATTGTTTGTATTTTATCAAGTTTTTTTGTTTTATCATATATTTCTTTTACTTTATATGTAACAGTTGCATTACTTGCATTATCTATAACGCTTCCCGTAAATCTTTTTTCAAAAGCAGCTTTGATTTTATCTTCACTAACTATGTAATCAAAATTATTAAAATATTTTTTTATACTATTTTTTATTAAATAATGAGAAAAAGAAGTCTTTTTAGAATCTATAACAGCTTCCACGCTAATTACGTTTTCAGGGCTATACTTTGTACGTATTTCAATATTATTTTTCTTATTGTTATAGTCATAGTATATTTTATGTGCTACTAGTTCATTATAGTCACTGTACCTTACAATCTCATATTTATCACAGTAATAGTTATCACTATCACAATAACTACTTATTTTTGCAGTTAAATCTGAATAAGTAGAATCATGTGAATTATTAACAAAATTAACTATTCCAATATTAAATATTTGTAATACAAAAAATATAACAATTGGTATAATAAAACTATTTTTATTATCATATTTCTCATCATGTATTACGTATAGCACGTTAAATATTATTCCAGCAAATAACGCAGCCAAATTTAGTATTAACATAATGCTTTGAATTACTATCCAATAATTTGCCTTGCCATATGCAGTTTTAAATAGTATTAATAATAAAAACGTTAGTATATTAACTACAAATAAACATATCACATGTTTTTTTAGTGTTACCCTTTTATTCATAGATGCCTCCTATTTTCTTTATTGTAACATAAAATGGAATATTTTTCTATTGATAAGGCAAAATAATTATGATATTATTAGAAAGGACATTTTATGAGTTTAATTACGTTATGTATAAAGATATTTATATTCAGAATCATAGATGTTACACTTGCAACTTTTTCAACCGTTTTAACCGTTAAAAACAAGAGGGTTGCTAGTACAATTATTGGTTTTATAGATGCTCTGATATGGTTTTTTATAGTTAAAGAAGCAATTAATACCAAAGTAGATAGTTTATGGATAGCCATTTCATATGCTAGTGGATATGCCATTGGTATATTTATTGGTACAACACTATCAAATAAATATATTAACGAATTCTTATTAGTACAAGTAATACTAGATAAGAAGTATAAAAAAAGTATTGAAATAATAAGAGATAATGGATTTGCATTTTCTCAAATAGATTGCGTTGGTAAAAATAATTCAAAAAAAATGATGCTTTTTATTGAACTTGAAAAAAGATATTTCAATAACTTAAAAAAAACAATTAATGAAATTGATAAAAATGCATTTGTTATTATTAACAGTACAAAATATGTTACAAACGGATTCTTTAAATAGAATCCTATATGCCGCTTTAGTTTAATGGTAAAACAAGTCACTCGTAATGATTAGCTGTAAGTTCGATTCTTACAAGCGGCACCAGTTATATGTGAAACTCAAACTTTATGTTTTGAGAGTAATAGATACTAACTAGAAATAGTTAGTTTTTTTTATATTTCTTGAAATTGAGTAATATATGTGATATTATATTCGACAAAGGAAAGTGATAATCATGGCAAATTTACCAAAGTTCAAACTACGTTATATGGAAAATGGGTTATATAAAGTTAAATTGAGAACCTTTACTGGTGAGGGTGAATATGGAATTGATAATGGAATTATTAATAGAGATTTTATAGTAAAGATAAATAAAAAAACACCTTCATATGCGACTGAATTATTAACAGGTTATAAAATACCACTTGGATATCTTTATGTTGGTGGTATTTTTCGAAATATTACTAGTCTTGCAGAAATTGATAAAGGTCGTGTAATAACTGAAAAAGAAATTAAAGAACGTAATTTACACGAAGAAAACAAGTTCTATAGATTTACTCAAGAATATAAAATAAGTAATAAGAACGGTATTTATAGTTTTTTTATAATGATAGAAAATATTGACTCATATGATATGGGATTACTTTTAGAAGGTATTGGACGCAATACATTACTTTTAGATAGTGAAACAAATAATTTACTTGAGCTCCCATCAAATGAACTTAATAAAATAATAGATGATTATAAAAATGAAAACAGTATAGATGAAATATTGGATTTATTTGAAGCACTTGAAGTATCATCAAAAGAAAAAAAACAAAAATGGTTAGATAAAAAAGAAGTAGAAAGAGCAAATGTAGAAAAGCAATATACTGATGTTCAAAGAAATTATAAAAAATACTATGATGATGATACAGAAAAAACAAGTATATTTAGGAAAATATTTAAAAAAATAAGTAAGTAGCAGTTACTCTAATATTCTATTATAGTAACACACTACGCTATTGACAGTGCCAATAACGATGTGTTTTTTTAAGTTCATGTACTTCAAATTCACACGTACCATATTACAAAAAAAGGTTTCTTAAAGAAACCTTTTTATTGTACTTTAATTAGATCTGAACTATATACTTTTGATTGCATGTCTCGTACGTTAATAACTGCATAGTACTCTTTCTTTTTATCTAAATTACCCATTTTAAACGATACTTTATGTTTCTTTGGTAGTACCTCAAATAAATAATAATCTTTAGCACTCTTCCAATCAGTTGTATATTTTCCATTTTCATCTAATATATAATATCTAAAATTAGTAAATTGAACTGAGTTCCAATCTTTTAATTGCCATAGTATTTTAGTACTTTGTGGTAAATCTCCACTGCTATCAGATGGTACAATTCCTAGTTCATTTACCTTGTTATTTTTAATCATAAGTCTTAACCATCCGCTTGAGCTTTCAAAGTTCTCGCTCATAAGACCATCTGCACCATATTTCATTGTAACAACTGGTGCATAATATAAGCTTCCTTTGTTAGTATCTTTTACATGAATAATAGTGGTAGTACCTTTATCCTTATTATCATATACATATAAAACCTTTTTATTATACTGAGAAACTAATTTATTTCCAACACGTTTAAAATTAGTGTTTCTGTACACTGGAGTATAAGTTCCGTCATCATTTTTTTCGAAGATTACATAGTATGCCTTACTATAATTTTTCATTTGTTCATTTGTTAATTCAATTGATAAACTATTATTATCATAAGATGTTTTATTAGATACAAAATCCCATGATGTTCTACTTTCTCCTTTTTGTATAGCTTGAAATGACGATATAAATTTATAATAGCTTTCAAATGATCCAAAATCCTTATACATATCAAGGAAACGTTTTGCATAAGCCTGATTAGTATATGGAAAATATATTGTTAATCCCTTCGCTTTTGATAAATTTGATTTATTATAAACAATCGTTTTTTCTATATCTTTTGCTAAATTCTTAAATTCACTATCACCATAGTATTCAAGAAAATCAACTATATCTATTAAATCAAGACTTTGTTCTGGAGTGCTTTTACCAAATTCTAAAGATGATATCCTACTTCTAGCCACGCTTTCATATTTAGTAGATATTTGCGCATTTAACGATGAGAAAACACTATTAAGTTTATTTACTATTTTAGGCATATCACTTAGTTTTACCATAGACAATGTATATCCATCAAACATTACGTTTTGTGAATCAACATATGCATCTATTATTTTTTTACCTAGTTTTTCAGTATTTAATTTTGATATATTTGAAAATGCATTATAATCCCAGCCTGCACCAGGTTCTGTTTCTTCTGATGCTATTAGGTAGTTTGAAAACTCACTTAAATATGATGCAATTTCTATATTCCCCATCAAACATGCATCAAATCCAATAAACTCAAGTTTATTATTACCCTTAAAGTTAGAATCTTTTAAAGCGGCATATAATTCTCTTAAAAGCAATCTATCTTCAAAAAGCTCATCTGGTCCATAACCAACTATTGGGCCACCACCATGATCCCAAAATATCAAAGAATAATTATTTGACTTTGTATTACTTTGTACGTATTTAATAAACGTAGATAAGGTATTTACATCACCCATATTACTTTTTTCATAAGATTGTTTTAAAACAAGTTTATGGTTATTTATAGTATATATATTATTCTTTGTTGAATCAATGGATTGATTAGACCATCTCTTACTACCACCTGCATAAATATATATTTGGGTATTCTTATCTAGTTTTGCACTCAACATTTCCTGTATATCTTGAGATGCACATCCATATTCTGACTCTAAGTTTGACCCTATCATATATACCATAATTACCCTTTTATTAGTACCTTCATCTTCATCTGAAATATTATCGGTTTCTACAGGTTCATCGGTTATTTCATATTCAACGCTTTGACCTGGATTATCAGGATTAATAACAACGTTTGATTTATTAGTGTCAATAGATACCACTATTGCTGCTATTAATAACAATACTGCAACAACTGCTAATAATATTAATATTACTAATCTTTTTTTATTTACTTTTTTATTATCAACAATATTTGCACCACAATACGGACACGTTTTTGCTCCATTATTTAAAATATTTCCACAATTACTACACTTCATACTTCCTCCTATCATAATACTATCAATGGTATTTTAAAAAGTCAACAAAATAATTATAATTATAATATTTTCGTGGTATTATATATATGGAGGTTAATATGAGCAAAATAATAAACGAGAAGAAAAGTGGATGGTTAAAAAAAGATGTAAATAATGAAAAAATTAATAAATATTGTGATAATTATATTGATTTTTTAAATAACTCTAAAACAGAAAGAGATGCATCTAAAACCATTTTAAAAGTGTTAGAAAAAAATGGCTTTAAAGATTTAAACTCATTAAATAGTATATCAAAAGGTGATAAAGTATACTTTGTTAATAGAGGAAAAACCATTTATGCTGCAGAAATCGGAAATGATATTATAAATGGATTTAACTTAATTGGGGCACACATTGATTCACCAAGGCTTGATTTAAAACCAAATCCATTGTATGAAGATATTAATTTAGCCTTATTTAAAACACATTACTATGGTGGTATTAAAAAGTATCAATGGACTACCATTCCACTAGCACTACATGGTGTAATAGTTAAACCAAATGGTAAAACAATTGATATATGCATTGGAGAAAACGAAAAAGATCCAATATTTACAATTACTGATTTATTACCACATCTTGCGCAAGAACAATATGAAAAAACAATCGGAAAAGCAATTAGTGGTGAAGATTTAAATGTACTAGTTGGATCAATTCCTAATAAAGATGACTCTGTTAAAGAAAATATCATGTCATTACTTAATGAAAAATATAAAATAGATGAAATGGACTTTTATAGTTCTGAATTAGAGTTAGTGCCTGCGTTTAAAGCTAGAAGCTTAGGATTTGATAAAAGTATGGTTGCAGCATATGGTCAAGATGATAAAGTATGTGCATTTGATACATTAATGGCACTAACATCATCAAATAAAAATAGTAAAACAAAAATAGCTATTTTTGCTGATAAAGAGGAAATTGGAAGTATGGGAAATACTGGTATGTCATCTGATACTTTTGATTATTTTATAAATGAATTACTAAATAAAAAAGGAGAAAACGCACCTGGTGCAATAAATAAGGCATACTGTAATTCGATGATGCTTTCTGCTGACGTAGATGGCGGAATAGATCCTAATTATCAAAGTGTATCTGAAAAAAACAACGCATCACAAATTGGATATGGTGTAGAATTAAACAAATATACTGGTTCACGTGGCAAATATGATGCGTCCGATGCTAGTGCTGAGTTTGTTGCAAAAATTAGAAATATATTTGAATCTAATAAAATTAAGTATCAAGTGTCTGAACTTGGAAAAGTTGACGTTGGTGGCGGTGGAACAATTGCATATATTCTTGCAAATAAAGGATTAGACGTGATTGATTGTGGTGTTCCGGTAATATCAATGCATTCACCTTATGAAGTTACAAGTAAATTTGATATTTACGAAGCATATAAAGCATATAAAAGTTTTTATGAAGCAAAATAAAAAACTGGTTAAAGCCAGTTTTTTTATATTTCTTTTGATATATCCCATATTTTATTAAATTCATGTATTAATTCAATTGCCTTAGTGTTATCGATGCTGTATATCACAAACTTTGATTTAGTAAAGTGTTTAACATTTCCCATTTCAAATTCAACGGGTGCATATATTACAACATCATCTAAAATAATTATTCTTTTTAGTTGCTGAAAATCATATTTTCTAAAACAAGTAAGATAATCAGTGTATCTTTCTTTAACACTACCAATTACTTTGTTTAAGTCTTCTTCAAAATTATCATTATCTTGAGCTATTTTTAATATACTAGAACTTGCTTTATCACTTAAAAACAAACATTTAAAATCCAACTTATTTTCAAGTAATTCTTTTAACTTTGTATTGTTTCTAGTAAATAACTTTCTATTTTTACGCCCAAAAATATATAATCTTTCTTTTACTGCTGATAATATAGCATTATAAAATTCATATGTTTCATACCCTTCATCAAATAAAACCTCGTTATCGTTTCCCCCAACAGGTTTTATTCCCTCGTTTGCTAAAGCTATTAAAACTTCTTTCATACGTTTCACCTCTTGTATTTAGTATATCATATATTTTTATTTAAGTATATTTACCAATATAATTTTTCTTTAAACCTTTAAAATACCAACATCAAAAAAAGTAAAATACTTATTTTTTATGAGTTTTATAAAAACAATTTATAAACAAATTAATATACTATTATGAAGGGAGTGTTTTTTATGTATTCATATCCAGTTTATCCACAGTATTACCAAAACGATAACAATAGTTGGATTTGGATAATTATAGTAATTGCGATTTTATTCTTCTTATTCTGGGGTTTTGGAAATAATAATAATCATTGCAACAATCATTGGAAATAAAAAAGACTTTAAAGTCTTTTTTTGTTTACATAAATATTAACACTTAACAAAAAGAATCTTGCACTAAAATACTTAAATATTTATAATTATATTATAAGGAAGCAAGGTTATAATATGATTATAAATAGTAGAGATGGCGATTGCTCAATATATCATTTTATAAGAATAGTAACTGGTGATGATGGTTACACAAAAGAAATGATTGAAGGAAAAAAAGTAATAAAATAAATAAAAACAATAAGTAATACTTATTGTTTTTTTATTATACTTTCTAATCTATTAATGATCATCTGATCCTTTTTTCTATTTAATCCTTTTTTAATTTCCAAACATTTTTTTAAATTCATACACTTATAACCATTAATAATTACTATATCATTTGGATAGTATAAATTGTAGCTTATATCGAAGCAATCCTTAGACTTAATTTCAATATTAAAAGCTCCGTTTTTTATGGGCCAATCAATACTATTATAAAAATCAACATCACACGATAAATCAATATCATGAGTTTCATTTATAACACCCTGTAACACGAGTGAGGCACCTGATAATATTATTACTTTATCAAAATCTAATTCTTCTTTAAAGGAATCTAATTTTTTTAATATTAAATTTTTATTCAAAATGATTACCTCTTTATTTCTTAAATGGGTTCCCCATTTCATCTAATTCTTGTTTTTTACTATCACTAATTGGCATTATCCCTTTAACTTTATTGTTTTCATCATCTTTGTAATCAAAAACAACAGCACTTTTTTGCCCTTCAGAGGAAATAATATTAAACGTTTTAAGAAAGTTTTCTTCATTAACGTTAAAAGGGACTAAATATAATTCACCCAATTCCTCCTTTGATAAGCCAGATACTAACTTACTTCTTTTTGAAGATAAAATACTATAAATATCAAGCATATCAAATGAAATATCAGTGAGTTTAGCTTTATCGCGTTTTTTAACTAAACTATCTAAATCATACAATAATTTCAAATATGCTTGTTCTTCTGTTATTCCTTTATATTTTTTTAAATGTTTATATTGATCACTTAATATATCTGCATCTTCTAACTTAACTATTACCTCATCATTATTTAATAGTGCATACTCAATACTCTTTTTTCTAGCTATATTTTTAATTCTAATTGCTCTAATTAATCCCATAATAGATTTTAATACTTCTTCGTCAAGTTTATTATTATTTATTTTACTTAAAATATTACCCTCTTTATATTCCTTTAACTTTCTTTTCAAAAAAACTTTTTCACTAATAATGTAGCCATTTTGCATATGTTCAACAAAATCAGGTATTACATCAGCCATTTTTACAAAATCATCTTCACTTGATATTTTAATAGTACACATATATAGTTTCGATTCAAAATATTTTCTGCTACAAATTAACTCTCCAGCAGAATAAAATCTGTTTTTTACACGGTCAACAAAAAACTGACTTGTATCATCCACTATTGATTCATAATCATCAGTAAATCCATCATAGTTAAACAAATCTAATCCAGATTTTTCTTTCCATTCTTTAACTTTTAAGTATTCCATATCAAACCTCTATAATTATTATAACATAATAAATAAAAAAAGAACTACATGTTCTTTAATTGCATATTGGTGGAGCTGACGAGATTTGAACTCGTGTCCGAGGTAAAATCCATAGTAGCGTCTACAAGTTTAGTTAACGATTATGATTTAGTTAAATGATAAAGGTAGTTAACTTACCCACCAAATAACGAGTTTAGATAATATTCGTTACTTTATCCTAAACAAATAAAGCAATATAGTTTACTATGATTTGATCCTCTTAAAAAGTCCGTAAACAAGAGCAATTTAAGAAGAGCTTACGATATTAATTAAGCAAACGCATAAGCGTTTGTGTAAGCATTATAATTATTGTTGTTATTTATTTTTGTTTGTATTTTAAGATTACCATCTACTTGCAGCTAATAATTCATCTATCCCGTCGAAACCAATAACAGCCCCAAAAATCAATAACATTGATATTATAGCACAAATATTTATTTTTTCAATTGTTTAATTTTGTCATATGATGTATAATGGATAATGGTGATAATATGAAGCACAAAAATGATAAAAATTTTGATGACTTCTATGAGTTTAATACCAAAAAAAGAAAAAAGAAGAATAAGATAACTAAACGAGATATATTATTAATAATATTACCCCTTTTATTTATACCCTTCTTACTAACTTTAATAGTTATATCAACTCATAGTAGTACGTTAATAAAACAACCTATTACTTATATTATTTACTGCCTATTATTAGTATTTCAACTAGCATTCTTATTTGGCGCTTTTGCTAAAAAGAAAAGAAAAAATGGTAAAAAATGGGCGTTTATTAAAATAGTATTGATAATGTATATAATCGGTGTACTCGGTTTTAATATATTACTCTATGGGCCAGATAAAAGATTTAAAACATGGCTTATATCTACCGCTATGTCAACTATGAATCACCAGTATCTATGTAAATGGTTTTATAGTGATGCAGATATTGCAAAAGTAATAAATAGTAACTATATTGTAGAGGTTGATGAGGAAACTGATAAGTCAAAGATAAAAATGAAAGAAAAAGTTACTTATGATAACGAATATGAAGAAGCAATATTAAAACATAAAAAAAATGCAAAATATAAAATAATTAAATTAACAGTAAATGATCAACCAGCGTATTTAGCTGCTATATATGATCCATCATTAGTTAAAGTTGCTGTAACATCAAGAATGCCTTCTGCAGGTCAATTTGTTACAAAAATGGCAGAAGATCATAATGCATTACTTGCAATTAATGGTGGGGGATTCTATGATCCTGGTTATACAGATTTGGGAGGAAAACCTACTGGTGTAACTATTTCTAATGGTAAAATTATTACTAACAATAACTTTAGTACATATACTCAAAGTGGTGGTTTAATTGGTATGACCGATGATAACGTGTTAGTACTAATGAAAGGTGCAACTGGTCAGAAAGCATTACAAGCAGGGGTTAGAGATGGCGTTTCCTGGGGACCATTCTTAATAGTAAATGGAAAAAAATCATTTATTAAAGGTAATGGTGGCTGGGGATATGCTGCTAGAAGTGCAATAGGTCAAAGAGAAGATGGTATTGTATTACTTTTAGTAGTAGATAGTAACTCAACTCGTACTAAAGGTGCTGATATGGTAGATTTAACAGAAATAATGGATAATTATGGTGCTGTTAATGCAGCCAACTTAGATGGTGGTACATCTTCTGTATTTGTACTTCCACAAAAACAAGCCTTAAAGTATAAAGATTCTTGTGTAGAAAAATACTGTTATATAAATGATCCAATAAATGGTTCATTAAAACATAAAACAAGAGCAATAGCAACATCAATTATTGTTGCAGAATAAAAGAGCCACTCAATTGAGTAGCTCTTTTAATATCTAGCGCTTGCTTTTTCTATATCTCTTTTAATATCCTTTTCTTTAATGGATTGCCTTTTATCATATAGCTTTTTACCTTTAGCAATTGCTATCTCTATTTTAGCTCTACCATTTTTTAAATATAGTCTAACAGGTACTAAAGAGTAACTTTCTTTTTCCACTTTATCTCTTATTTTATAAATTTCTTTTTTATTTAATAAAAGCTTTCTTTCTCTTCTTTCATCATGATTAAATCTATTACCTTCATCATATGGTGCAATATACATATTTATTAAAAACACCTCATTGTTTTTAACTCTTGCATAACAGTCTTTTAAATTCGCACTACCTTTTCTAATTGATTTAATCTCAGTACCAGTAAG
>CADBMO010000106.1 GCA_902795755.1 uncultured Erysipelotrichaceae bacterium
GTATCTAATTTTGCTAATAAAATATTTGTATCTTTTAAATCTAGTATTGAAAAATTAGATGATGATACTAAAAAGAAATGCATTTATACTGGTAACCCATGCTCTGATGCCGCAAAAGATGTTACAGCAGCAAAAAAGGAAGAATTTGGACTATCACCTAGTAAAAAACTAGTATTAATCGTAATGGGTTCTTTAGGGTCTAAAACGGTAAACGAAAAGATGAAAAAGATACTTACTTTATACAATAATAAAGATTATGAGGTGTTATTTGTTACTGGTAAAAACTATTATGATGAATATAAAAATAATAAGTATACTAAAAACATTAAAATAGTTCCATACGTTGATAATATGGTAAGGCTACTTAAAAAAGTAGATTGTTTTATAACTAGAGCAGGAGCATCTACCCTAAGTGAAATATGTGCTTTAAAAGTGCCATCTATTTTAATACCTAGTCCTTATGTTACTGAAAATCATCAATATAAAAACGCAATGGATCTTGTAAATAAGGATGCTGCAATGATTTTAGAAGAAAAGGACTTAGAAGGAGACACACTACTTAGAATGAGTGAAAAAATACTTAATGATAAGTTATTTACAAACAAGTTAAAAAAGAATTTAGAGTTATTTAAAACTGAAGATGCTTGTAAAATGATATATGATGTTGTGGTAAAGACGGTGAATAAAAATGAATGATGTTGTTAAGTTTATAAAAAATAATAAAATAGGTAAAATTAAAGAAAATGCAAGTCTTGTTGCTTTTACTACTTATAAAGTAGGAGGTAATGCTAAGGTTATAGTATATCCTAAGGATACTGAAAAACTAATTATGTTATTAAATTATTTGTATGAAAATAATATAAAGCATAAAATACTTGGTTTTGGTTCTAATTTAATTTTTTCAGATAAAGAATACGATGGAGTGTTAATTAAGCTTGATAATTTTAATAAATTAGAAATTAATGGTAACGTAATAAACGTAGGTGCTGGTTATAGCCTAATTAAATTATCTATGGAAGCGTATAAACATGGACTTACTGGTCTTGAGTTTGCCGCTGGTATTCCTGGGACAATTGGAGGAGCATGTTTTATGAATGCGGGGGCTTATAAATCTGATATGGGTTATATTGTAAAAAGTATAAAAGTTTTAACACCTGAATTGGAAATAAAAACTTTATATAACAAGGATTTACATTATAAGTATCGTACTTCGTTTTTAAAAGATAATACTAATTATATATGTTTAGAAGCTACTATAAAACTAAACTATGGTGATAAAAAAGCAATTAAAGAATTAATGGATAACAGAAGACAAAGAAGGGTAAATGAACAACCACTTAATTATCCTTCAGCTGGTTCAGTGTTTAGAAACCCAGAAGGTAATTATGCTGGTAAGTTAATTGAGGATAGTGGACTTAAAGGTTATAAAATAGGTGGCGCTGAAGTAAGTGAAAAACACGCTAACTTCATAATAAACACTGGTAAAGCAAAAGCAAGTGATGTTAAAGACTTAATTAATTATGTCCATGACAAAGTAAAAGAGAATTATGATATAGATTTAAAAATAGAACAAGAATTTGTAAATTGGGAATGATACTATGGCAAAAAAACAAGAAAAAAAGAAGAAGAGGAAAAGATTAAGAGTTGGAAGATTACTTTTATTATTAATACTATTAGGAGGTATTGGTTATTTGCTTTATCGCTATGTTGATATACCAATATTAAGTATTAAAGTTACAGGTAATAACATACTAACAGATCAAGAAATAATTGAACAAGCAGATTTAGAAGATTATGATTCTTTTTTCTCATCTGTAACGTTAGTTATAAAAAATAAGTTAAAAAAGAATTTTTATATTAAAGATGCAAAAGTAACTAAAGGATTTTTATCTATAAAGATAAAAGTAATCGAAGATAAAGTTTTATACATAAATAAAGATACCGGTGAAAAAGTTTCATTAACTGGTAAGAAAAAAGATGATAAAGAATTATGTGTACCGTATTTATCTAATGTAGTACCAGATAAAAAAATAAAGGGATTTAATAAAGCTATGAGTAAAATAGATGATGAAATATTATGTAAAATGTCAGAGATTAAATATGATCCTAACGATATTGATAAGGACAGATATTTTGTTTATATGGATGATGGAAATAGTGTTTATTTAACTGTTAATAAATTTAAGAAAATTAATAATTATAATACGATTTTAGAAAACGTAGGGAAGCAAAATGGTATTTTGTATTTAGACTATGGTGATTATTTTAAAGCTTATTAATTAATAAGCTTTTTTATTGATTTTTATCATTGTCTTTTATATAATTATGATAGTAGGTGACGTTATGAAAGAAAAAAATAATAAATTAACAATTATTATTGTAGCGATTATTTTGACGCTATTAGCTTTATTAATTATCCTTTTTTGCATACATAAAGGTAATAATAAAAACGTTAACTCAACAACTACTATGACAAAAAAAGAAAAAGTAGTGTGGAGCACGCCTACCGGTAATAATGGAACAATTAATATTTATTATGATAGTTTAAATAATAAACTACTAATTCCTGATAATAAAGAATTGGATGATGCATTATCTACTGATAAAAATTATAAATTAAAATATGTTTATAAATGTAGTAATAGTGATTGCAAATCTATTGGTATATATGAGGATTTAGGTTATGTATTAATAAATGATGGAGGGTATATTTTATATAATTATAAAAATGATTTGTTTTCTAAGATTAATATAAACGAGACTGGTTATAAATCAATTAAACCTATATATTTTTCAAAAAAAATATATGGTTATTTACTAATTAATGAAGATAATACTATAGCATTATATAATAATGTTTTAAACAAGATAATAACTGATTATAAATACAAATTAAATAGTACTTATGATTATTCATTTTCACCAGAGATAATTGATAATAATTATATTATGCTTGATGATAATAACACTTATCATTTAATAGATTTTAAAACCGGAAAAGAAAAACATACAAATAACATTCAAGATTATGAACTATCTGCTGTTTGTGAAAATGGTAATGTTTATTACATAAAAAAATACGTTAATGAAATTAGCCACGTTGAAATATGTAATAGAAATCTTAAACCTATTATAAAAGGAAAATATACTAATTATAGCATAAATTCAAAAGGAAATGTTATTGTAGAAACTAAGGATAATAAATATAGTATTTATAATAAAAAAGGTACTTTAATTAAAACTAGTAAAGAGTATATTCGACTATATAACATAGTAAATGATTATATTATTGTGCTAGATTCTGATAACTATATAAAAATTGTTGATTATGATGGTAGAGTTCTAGCAAAATTTATTAAAAATAGTGATAATATTGTTGTACATAATGAAATATCTGGAATAAGAAAAAAGGGTGCCTCATCACAAGTTTTTGTAATTATAGAAAATGCAGAATTAGAGGAGGGTGTGGTCGGAAAGTATACGGAGTATTATTATGATTCAAAAACAAAGAAAAGTGATTCCATAAAACTATATAATATTGATGATTATAAATTATAGAAGGCAAATATTAATTTGCCTTCTTTTTAATTTAGGCTTTGAAAAAAATGAATTATATTGTATAATGTTATTGTACTAAAATAAAGGAGCGTTTGGTATGAAGAAGATTTATACTTGTATTGATATTGCATCTGATACCATTAGAATACTTGTTAGTGAGTATTATATGGGAAAATATAATACTTTAGCGGTTACTTCAATTAGAAGTAAAGGCGTTCAAAATGGTATTATAATTAACGAAGATGCATTGTTAGAGAGAATTGAAGAGGCTATAAAAGATATTAATTCAAGAATTAATGTACCAATTAAAAAGGCAATTTTAACCATACCATCCGTGGGAGCAGAGTATAATTTAGTGCATGGTAATGTTCCAATTGTAAATGATGAAAAGATGGTTACACAAAAAGATGTTATAAGAGTGCAAAATGCTGTTATAAAAGATACTCAACCTAATATGGAACTGGTTGATGTAACCCCAATTGATTTTACGATTTATGAAAATGGATCTGAAATTGAAACATTAAAGGATCCAAAAAACAAAATATGTGATAGGTTAGCAATACGTGCTATGGTTGTAACTCTTCCAAAAGCAACGGTTACATCTTATGTAAAGGTTGTAGAAAAAGCAGGTATTGAAGTTGTTGATATTGTATTAGATGCTATTGCAGATTTTGAAGAATCTAAAGATGAAGATATGGAAAGTGACATGTCTGCAGTAATAAACTTGGGTAAAGATGTAAGTAGTATATCAGTATTTAACAAAGGAATAATTGTTAATTCTAAAGTATTAAAAAATGGTACTAGAATAATCGATAATGATATTTCTTATGTATATTATTTATCTAAAAAGGCATCTAGAAAAGCAAAAGAAACGTTTGGTGTTGCACATCCTAAGTATGCTAACAAAACAGAAACGTATGAGGTAAAAGATATTAACGATAAATTAGTTAAGATTAATCAATATGAATTATCACAAATGATTAATAAAAGGCTTACTGAATTATTAAATCTTGCAAAAAATGAATTAAAGGTATTAACAAATAAACAAATTCGTTATATAATGGTATTAGGTGGTATTATAGATATGCCAGCAATTAATATTGTTGTACAAGATGTGTTAGGCGAGTATGCTAAAACTTATACTATGAATACTTTAGGTATAAGAAAAGGTAGATATGTAACAGTATCTGGAGCGATTAAACATTTTGTTAAAAAAATAAACTTTATGAGGAAAGAATATTCAATGTTTACAGACGAAGATATAGAAAATCTCGTTCATAATAAAGTTAGAATAGGTAGAAGTAACTCAGTATTTGGAAGATTTTTTAGTTACTTTTTCGATAATTAAGGAGGATGTAATATGTTTGGATTACCAGTTGATCAATTAGCAAAAATTAAAGTAGTTGGTGTTGGTGGTGGCGGTGGAAACGCTGTTAACCGTATGATAGAATGTGGAGTTAGGGGTGTTGAGTTTATTGTTGCGAATACTGATTTGCAAGTACTTAATAGTTCTAAAGCCGAAACAAAAATACAAATAGGTCCTAAAGTAACAAGCGGTTTAGGTGCAGGTGGAAGACCAGAAGTTGGTAGAGAAGCTGCTATGGAGTCTAAAAAAGAAATTGAAAACTGTTTAAAGGGTGCTGACATGGTATTTATCACTTGTGGTATGGGTGGTGGAACTGGTACGGGTGCAGCTCCTGTTATTGCAGAAATCGCTCAAAGTATTGGAGCACTAACTGTAGCTATTGTTACTAAACCATTTAGTTTTGAAGGTAAGAAAAGAATGGCTCAAGCTATTGCTGGATTATCTGAACTTAAAGCTAACGTTGATACTTTAATTGTTATTCCAAATGATCGTTTAAGAGAAATTATAGATAAATCTACACCTATGGTACAAGCATTCCATGAAGTTGATAACGTACTTCATAGAGGTGTACAATCAATATCTGATTTAATAGCTGTAACCGGTTTAATAAATCTTGATTTTGCTGACGTAAAAGCTGTTATGGAAAAGAGCGGTAACGCTTTAATAGGTATTGGTATGGGTACTGGTGAAAATAGAGCTGTAGAAGCTGCAAAACAAGCTGTATCTAGTCCTCTTTTAGAGACAAACATTGCGGGTGCAACAGATGCTATCATAAATATTACTGGTGGTGCAAACCTAACATTGTTTGAGGCAGAAGATGCTGCAGAAGTTGTTAGATCTACTTCTAATACTGATATAAACACTATATTTGGTGCTGTTATTAATGAAAATCTAAATGACGAGGTTATCGTTACTGTAATTGCTACAGGATTTGAAAAAGCAACTCCAAGAGTTGCTGAACAAAAACCATCTATGCAACAAGTTCAAAGGCCAGTTGCACATGAAGAAGATACTGATGACGATGACGATGACGATATTCCAATCTTTTTAAGAAATAGAAAGAATTTTTAAGAATACTTGATAAAGTATTCTTTTTTTTGTAAAATAAAATGCAAGGTGATTTTTATGAATAACATTAATCTTAATTTATATAAGACTTTTTATGCCGTTGCAAAATATGGAAGTATATCTGATGCTGCTAAAAAGACATATACGTCACAACCTGCAATAAGTAAATCTATAAAAAAGTTAGAAGAAGAGTTAAACACCCAGTTGTTTTACCGAAACTTAAGCGGGGTAGAATTAACTGAAAAAGGTAAAGAATTATTATTTTATATTGAAGAGGCTTATAATAGTGTTTTAGTTGCGCAAAGATCATTAACTGAAGAAGAAAATTTAAAAAAGGGAAAAATAACAATAGGTGTGCCTTCACAAATTGGAACTTTTTATGTATTTGATTTTATTGATAAGTTTAGAAAGTTATATCCTAATATACTAATTACTATTATTAGTAGTTCCACTAGTGAATTGTTAAAAAAACTACAAACACATGATATAGATTTTATAATAGATTCTTCACCAATAGAAGCACCAAATGAGCAAGTGATTGTAAAAAAACTAAATAGTGTTGATAATTGCTTTATTGTTGGAAAAGAATTTGATTTAAATGTTAACAAAATTAATGGTTTAAAAGATTTAGAATCATATCCACTTATACTTCCAATACCTGGTACTTCAAATAGAATAGCATTAGATGAATTATTTGAAAAGAAAGATATAATAATAAATAATTACATGAATATTCACACAAGTGAGATGATATTAGGTGCTGTTAAAAGAAATTTAGGAATTGGTTATATAATTGAAGATTTAGTTAAAAATGATAAAGATGTAATAAAACTAAATATAAAAGAAAAACTACCTAAAATAGATATTAACTTAGTATACGTTAAAAAATATTTAACAACAGCTCCATTAAAATTTATTAAGATGTTTATTGATGATAAGTTTAAAGAATAATTATATTAGATATAACCATATGAAATGGTTATATCTTTTTTTTATATAGATTATTACTTTTTGATATTTTACAAATATATTTATTAACGGTTAAAATTAAATTGTAGGGAGGTGATAAAATGAAATATAATGAGCTAGGATCTTTTATAAAGTATTTAAATTATAACTATGATAATGGGAATATAAGAAAAATATCTAATGATGTAATAAATTTTCATGTAAGTTATGAAAACCCTAATGTTTTTAATTTATTAACATTTAGATTACAACAATATCCTATTTATACTATTAAAGATGAATACAAAAAACTATTTGAAAAATTATATAGTATCGGAAATATTATAAATAGTGAAGAAGAAAAAGAATATGTAAAAAAACTAATTAATACTAATTTTAATGATTTCTTTGTTAAAATTGCTAAAGGAAAATATGATGAATTAAATCCTGAATTTCCATTTTATGCAGTTAATTTACCAAGCTATCATGATGTTAATGTTAGCAAGGATACTATTTATATTAATGAGAATAATATAGATAAAAGAATTAATATTTATATAAATGAAATATATAATCATTTAAATGAAAAACTAAATGAAGCAGGACATTATGGTTCTTATAAAAGACTAGAAAA
>CADBMO010000107.1 GCA_902795755.1 uncultured Erysipelotrichaceae bacterium
ATATTATAATGATACAGAGGCGACTAATATAAAATGTACTCAAATAGCACTTTCATCATTTAATAAACCTACAATTATTATTTTAGGTGGATTAGAGCGAGGACAAGACTTTAACGAACTTTCACCTTACATAAAAAACGTAAAAGCAATAATTGCAATAGGTGAATGCAGAAAAAGAGTGGAAGATTATGCTAAGTCATTAAATATACCAGTATATACACATGAGTTTTTAAAAGATGGATTTAAAGAAATTCCACCAATAGCAAATCCAGGTGACGTAGTATTATTATCACCTGCATCAGCATCTTGGGATCAATATAAAGAATGTGAAATAAGGGGCGCTGAATTTAAAAAATATGTTAGTGAATTAAAATAAGTCAATAATTGACTTATTTTTTAATTTGTGTATAATAATTTTTGCCTAAAAAGAGGGGGAATAAACATGATAAAAGGAAAACTAAATAATAATACTAAAGATATTCTTAAAGAGTATTACGTAAATTATTATTTATTAAAAATTCAGTGTAATTTTTTAAAACCTGAAGATCACAGAGATGGTATTGAAAAATTGGTTGATGATTCTATAACATACTGTATGAATAATAATAAAGACAGATTTTTTAAGTATGTTGCAAATAAGTTTAACATATATAGATATAATAATAAATTGATTAATATGAGTCCAGAAGATATTTATAATTATTCATTACAAGATAATTACTTTAAAAATATATTTAAAGAATATTATGTAAATGTTATTATTACGAATACCAAATTAAATGCGAAGTCAGTTAATAATGAACAAATAAGTAAATTACGTGAAATGATTATAAACGAAGTAGATAAAGCGGTTGATAGCAAAAAAAGTTACTTAACTTTTAGACATACCATAGCAAATAAAGTGAATTCATTTTTAAGTGTTTTAGATATAAAGGGTAAAAAGTCTAAAGTAAGAAATGATATGATAGAAGCTAGAAATGGAAATATTAAAAAAATCAATTATTTTAAAAGAATTTATGTTAAAGAATATGTATCAAGGGTCGAAGAATTTGATACAAAATTAACTAATGAAGAATTAAAAAAATACTTTAAAGCGTGTATTCCAGCTTATATAGATTCTTATTTTAAAGATGCTGATAATAAACCATTATCTACCCTAAGAACGTATTTAGAAGCAAGGGTACAAAGAATAACTGGCATACTAACTGATGAGAACACATATATAAATTATGTTAGAAGGGTCCCAGAAGATTATGATAGAGTTTATGCTTATTATTTAGATAAGCTTCATTATTTAGTTGATGGATATGCTGGTGAACTTATTATTAAAGAATATGAAAGGTTAGTTAAATATTATATTGATAATAGTAGACTTAGTGTACCAATGGTAAAATATGTAAAAAACCATTTAAATATGTATATAAAGGATAAAAACAAACCTACCTATAACATAGATTTAGTATTAAGTGGAGATAAGTTAGAAAAGGCTAAAATGATAAGAGAATTATACTATTTAGTTGAGCACTATAAAGACATGTATCCATATTTTGATACATATAGAAATGTAACTAATGAATTAGAACATGTATATATTAAAGCAATAAATTCATATTTTAATTCTAAACAAGATAGACCAATTACTTCGTATATTCATGGATTATTAAAACCTTTTTGTGAAAAGTATTATTACAGGACGATAAAGAATAACTCTCTTAGTAATTTAGTATTAATATTAAGAGATTATACTATATCAATGGATAATTATAAAAAGGCACATAGATTATCATTAACTGATAAAGCTAATCTTGATGAATATATGGGTATTGTCTTAGAAGATTATATTAGTAAAGGTAAGTATGTAGATAATAAAAAGTTTTTTGATGATAAAATAGATTATTATCATAAGAATTTAAAAAGATAAACAAATATTATTTAGTTAATATTTGTTTTTATGTTATAATTTAAAAGAAATCGGGTGATATTATGCTAAAACCAAACTTTAAAGAAGCTAAAAAAAGAACAAAAGCTGAGATAAAAGTTTTAAGAGATGAATATATTGTAAGTGATGAAGCTAAAAAACTTGGAATAAATAAAAAATATTTTATTAAAACCTATGGGTGTCAAATGAATGAACATGATAGTGAAATGATATCAGCAATATTAGAAGATATGAATTATACTAAAACAGATGATTATGAAGATGCGGATTTAATCATTTTAAATACTTGTGCAATAAGAGAAAATGCTCATAATAAAACCTTTGGATTCCTAGGAAGAATTAAACACTTAAGGCAAACAAAACCAAATTTATTAGTAGGACTTGCGGGCTGTATGTCACAAGAAGAGAGTGTGGTAGAAGAAATTATTAATAAATATAAATGGATGGATTTTGTTTTTGGGACTCATAACATTCATAAACTACCAGAGATATTGCTTGACCATATAAACTCTAATAAGTTAGAAGTAAATGTGTTATCAAATGAAGGTAACATTATTGAAGATGTTCCGTTCAAAAGAGATTCTAAATATAAAGCATGGGTTAATATAATGTTTGGTTGTGATAAGTTTTGTACGTATTGTATAGTACCATATACTCGTGGTAAGCAAAGAAGTAGAATGCCAGAAGATATTGTTAATGAAGTTAAAGAATTAATTAATCAAGGATATAAGGAAGTTACTTTATTGGGGCAAAATGTTAATGCTTATGGTAAAGACTTTATAAATAGAGATTATAAAATGGAAAACTTATTAGAAGACGTTGCAAAAACTGGCATTGAAAGAGTTAGGTTTGTAACGAGTCATCCTTGGGATTTTACTGATAACATGATTGATGTAATTGCTAAGTATGATAATATTTGTAATTACATACACTTACCAGTACAATCTGGTTCTTCTAAAATACTTAAATTAATGGGTAGAAGGTATACTAAAGAATCTTATTTAAAACTATATAATAAAATAAGAGAAAAGGTTAAAAATTGCTCCATAACAACTGATATTATTGTAGGATTCCCTGGTGAAGAAAAAGAAGATTTTGAAGAAACATTAAAATTAGCAGAAGAATGTAAATTTGATTCAGCATTTACTTTTATTTATTCTCCAAGAGAAGGAACACCTGCTGCTAAAATGAAGGATAATGTATCTTTAAAAGAAAAAGAAAATAGACTGCATTCTTTAAATGACATAATAAATAAGTATGCAAAAGAAGCAAATGATAAGTTGGTTGGTAAGGTAATTTCAGTACTTTTAGAAAACGTAAGTGAAAAAGATGACTCTATGTTAGCAGGATATACAGATACTATGAAGTTAGTAAATGTTAAAGCAGATAAAAAATATATTGGTAAAATAGTAAACGTTAAGATAACAGATGCAAAAACTTGGAGTTTAGATGGTGAAATAAATGAATGATATAAAAAAAGATATTGATTTATTATTTAATACTTTAAAAGAATCAAAGACGTATACCGAATACGTAGAGGTTGTAAATAAATTACATGCTAATAAAAAAATAATGTCACTTATAAAAGAAATAAAAAAATTGCAAAAAATATTAGTTAATAATAAAGACAAGTTGGTGGATGAAGAATTACAAAAACTATATGATGAATTAAATAATTATCCGCTATATCAAACATATTTAATAAAAAAAGACGAGTTAGAAGAAGAATTAAAAGAAATAAAAAACATGTTTGAATCATATTTTAAAGAAGTATTAGAGATAAACTAAGCTATGCTTAGTTTTTTCTTGACAAAAGCATTAAAATATATAAAATAAATGTATCAAATGGGGGGATACCATGAAAACTGTAATTATAGAAGATGAAAAAAATAAAGATTATTTAATAGAGTATTATACTAATAAACTAGTATTAAAACATAAAATAGCGAATAGATATTTTGTAGATACATATGATAAATGCTATAAATATGTATCAAAAGCAATAAACCATTACTTTGATAATAACTTAAAAGGTTCACTAGTTGTTTATATTTCATGTAAAACAAAATATTTAAATGATCAATTACATGGTTTTGAGATAAATAATTTAGCAATAGAAGCAAAGGATAATGAAATATTAAGAGATTATATAAAAGAGTACTATAAGATAGCTTATAAATTACAGCTACAATGTTTAACTGATGAAAGTGATTATAAAATACGTAAAGTTTTAGATGAAATAGAAAAAATAGTTGATAGGTATTTTGAATGTGATTCAAAAATGCCTATATCAATATATGTAACCAATAATGTGGCATGTTTGTTATATAAAAATAATATTTCTGTTTCAAATAACAAGTTTTCACAAGAATTAGATAATATTAAGGATAATAAAGAATTAGTCATAGAAGAACATGTTAATAAATTGTTTGAATCATTTAAATCAGTAAAGAATAATACCATACTACCAGATAATGTGTTTTATTCATATATAAAAGAAATAATAGAAGAGCTTACTCAAAGTTATGTTAATAAAAAAGATACTAAACCTATTGTTTTCTATTATGGACCACTAAAAAATAATGTATTAAGAAGGATTAATAATACAGAATTATTATTGGTTAGATATTTATCAAAACATAATGATTTTGATAATGAAATAGCAGAATACTTATTAGAAAGTAATAGGGATTTGATTAATGATTTAGTAAATTCAAATGATAGAAAAATAATATTAAAAAATTATGTTAAGACAGATTTAAAAAACGATTTAATTAAGCATATTAAGAATAATCCAAATCTTAAGAAGTATAAGGCTGTGTATGGTATGCTGTTAAATAATTATTTAAATAAAATAACAATTAAAGAAAGCCCGCTTGATTTAGAATTATTAAAAAGTGGTGATAAAGATGAGCTTGAGCATCTTATAGAATTATCAGAAAAATATAAGTTATATAAAAACGATTACGTATTTTATGATGATAAAGAAGAAGTAGATAAAAAAGTAAATGATATATTTAATCAAGTAGTTGATTGTTATGCAAATCTTAATAGTAAATCTAATTATAAAAAATATATTTCTACGTTTATGAGAGATTGGCTTAAAGATTATAGTGCAGTTACTAAAAAGAAAAACTATGATTATTATAAAAAAAATATTACAAGCACTTTCAATAATGTTGTTAGTAATTATATAAATAGTATTAAGGATAAAGAAAAAAAAGAAAGATTTATAAAATATGCTAAAAGAGTACTTGATAATTATATAGAAAAAGGTAGTTATGGTAATTATAAAAAATACTTTGAAGCTATGATTATTAATTATGATGATACTATTCAAGAAGAAATAGAAAATAACTATTATAAAAGATTGACAAAATAATTAATAATTAATAAAATATTAGTGTTAGCGTTGATAAAGAACAAAGTAGTATATATTTAGTTAAATAGAGATTATGTGGTTGGTGGAAACATAAAATTAATTATATATGAATTACATCTTTTGAGCTAAAACGTAATTCTGCGATAAAGATTTAAGTGCATACTATTAGTATGAATTAAGGTGGTACCGTGGGTTAATCTCATCCTTTACATAAGGATGAGTTTTTTTATAAAAGGAGGATAATATGACATTATATGAAGATTTAAAATGGAGAGGATTAGTGCAAGATATATCAGATGATGCACTAATAGATAAGTTAAATAATGAATCAATTACTTTCTATATTGGAACAGATCCAACTGCAGATTCTATGCATATTGGGCATTATTCATCATTTTTAATATCTAAAAGATTGGCAAAATATGGGCATAAACCAATACTTCTAGTAGGTGGAGCAACCGGGTTGATAGGAGATCCTAAACCTACCGCTGAAAGACCAATGATTTCAAAAGAAGAGGTAGAAAAAAACTTTAAAGGATTAAAAAAACAAGCTGAAGATATTTTTGGCTTTGAAGTGGTTAATAACTATGATTGGACTAAAGATATTAACGTAATAGATTTCTTAAGAGATTATGGTAAATACTTTAATGTTTCTTACATGCTTGCAAAAGATAAAGTAAAATCAAGGATGGAATCTGGAATTACGTATGCTGAGTTTTCTTATATGATACTTCAAGCTCTTGATTTTATGCATCTTTATGAAACTAGGGGCGTTACACTTCAAGTTGCAGGCTCAGATCAATGGGGTAATATAACATCTGGTATTGAACTTGTTAGAAGAAAGCTAGGTAAAGAAGTTTATGGAATGGTTATGCCACTTGTAACTGATTCTAACGGAGTAAAGTTTGGTAAAACAGAAGGTAATGCATTATGGCTTGATAAGAATAAAACTTCATCATATGAATTATATCAATATTTAATCAATTTAGAAGATTCTATGATTATTGAATATTTGAAGAAACTAACTTTCTTAACTAAGGAAGAAATAGAAGATATTGAAAAAAGACATAATGAGAATCCACACTTAAGAGAAGCTCATAAGGCACTTGCTAAAGAAGTAATTACGGATCTTCATGGTAAAGAAGAATATGAAAAAGCAGTTAAGATTAGTGAAGCTTTGTTTAGCGGAAAAGTCAAAGAATTATCAAAAGATGAAATATTAATGGGATTTAAAGATGTGCCATCATTTGATGTTAAAGCTGGTACTATACTTATTGATATGTTAATAGATAATGGTATTTGTCAAAGCAAAAGAGAAACAAGAGAGTTTTTAAATGCTGGGTCTATATCAATAAATGATGAAAAAGTATCTGATGAAAATATGATAATAGATAAGACTATTGCTATAGATAATGAATTATTAGTAATTAAAAGAGGTAAGAAAAAGAACTTTATTGGACTTATAAAATAAAGTTCTTTTTATTATTTTACATACTTTTTACATATTCTTTTTTGCTTGATTGACTATTTACAAGTATATATAGTATTATTAAGTTGTAAAATAGCATAATAATATAGAAAAGTGGTGACTAGTATATGAAAAAGAAAGATGAAAAAAGAAGTGTAGGAAGACCAAAGCTTGCTGATACTAAGACAAAGAAAAAAGCTTTAATAATAAGCATAATATGTTTAATAGTAGCAATTTCATTACTAATAGTTGGTGCATATAACCTTAACATATTTAGGTTAAGAGGAGATGCTTCTGATATTTTTAAAAAGGGTGATGAATTTTGTTTAGGTTCTGAGTGTTTTTACACAATAAGTGAAAATGAAGACGGAACAATTACCGCGCTTGCTAAATATAACTTATTAGTTGGTAATCAAGTAACCGTTGATGAACAAGCAGAAAATATTGAAAGCAACGAGGAAATTAATCCTTCGAGTGAAGGATATGGACTTCAAAGTTCTACCGCAACAGGATATGATTATAGTAATACTAGCTGGATTGGTACAATAGCATATTCCGAAGATAATTATTGGGGTGGTTCTAATGAAATATTAGATGAATATGGAGATGGTAGTAATATATTTGGAATAGATGCAAGAGAAGCTTCAAGTGAAAACAATCTAACTGCACCACTTAATAATTACAAAGATTACTTAATTGGAATAACTAATGTATCCGATGAAAATATGATCAAAGTATCATTATTAAACATGGATAGTGCAACTAAGTTAATGTGTAATGATGAAGGTAATTGTGACGAA
>CADBMO010000108.1 GCA_902795755.1 uncultured Erysipelotrichaceae bacterium
GGAAACATAATTCTATTTCTAAATATATCATAAGTAAATTTATCTTTTTCTCCGCATATACCAATATCAATCAAGTCATCTTTTATATATCCTTTTTTTTCTAACAATTTTGATGCTCCATTATCATCAAAAGATAATCCTATTTCAAAATCATTAATTATACTACTATTTATTTTTCTTTTATTTAAATAACTAATTGCTTCTTTTCCATATTTTGTTTTAATATTATTTTTATAAAGCATATTAGTTATGTTATATATGTCATAGTATTTTTGATATTTATTATCAACTCTTATATTATTACTTATCGTTTTTTTAATATTTAAATCAATTCCTACTTTGGAAGCAACTTTACTGACTGCTTCTGCAAAAGATATATGTTCATAATTTTTAACAAAATTAAAAACATTACCAGATGCTCCACAAACAAAACAAGTATATATTTGTTTTTCTGGTGATATACTCATGGAAGGATTATGATCATCATGAAAAGGACAAATAGCAAAATAATTTTTGCCTTTCTTTTCCATAGGTAAATAATCAGAAATAATATCAACGATATTAGCTTTGTTTCTTATTTCTAAAATTGTATCATACGGTATCATTTCCATAAAAACACATCCCTCAATATAATTATTCGACAAAACTTTAAAAATCCCTCGTTTTTTACGAAAAAAATTAAAAAAAATGACAAAACCGTCATTTTTTTATACTATTCACCATCTATAATATCTTCAACTCTTGCACAAGCATCATATAACGATATTTCTTCAAATGATTCATTTGTTCTTTGCTTAATCTCAACTATTCCATCTTTTATTTTATTTCCAACTGTTATTCTAATTGGAATTCCTATTAAATCCATATCATTAAACTTAACACCTGGTCTTTCATTTCTATCGTCAAGTATCGTAGAGATATTATTATTTCTTAACTCTTTATATAAATAATTTGCAGCATCCATTTGTGAGTCATCATTTACGTTTACAACAACGATAGTAACTTTAAAAGGTGCTATTTCCATTGGCCAAATTATACCTTTTTCATCATTATGTTGTTCAACGCATGCTGCCATACATCTTCCAAGACCTATTCCATAACAACCCATCCATACAGGGTTTAAATTATTATCTTTATCTAAATAAGTTAAATCTAAACTTTCAGAATACTTAGTACCTAGTTTAAAAGTATTTCCTACCTCTATACCATTTTTAAATGAAATTTCTTTGCCACATTTAGGACATTTATCATCTTTAGTAATAGATCTAATATCATCTACCAACAAATAATTAAAATCCTCTAAATTAACGTCTTTATAATGATAATCCGTTTTATTTGCACCAACTATAAAGTTTTTCATATTCATAACTTCGTTATCAATAATAACAGGAATATCAAGTCCAATAGGACCAGCAAAACCAACTTTTGCACCAGTAACTTCTTCAACTTCCTCAAAAGAAGCTAAAACAACTTCGCTTGCTTTTAATAATTTTTTTATTTTAGCTTCATTAACATCATGACACCCTTTTACTAAAACTGCGTAAAACTTTTCATCTATTTTATATATTAAAGTTTTTACAAACTTTGATGCATCTTCATTAATCAATTTTGACACTTCTTCAATAGTACCAGCATTTGGGGTTTTAATTAATGAACGTTCTTTTAATTCCTCATCACTTTTATTAGTTAACAACGTGCACTTTGCAATTTCACTATTTGCAGCGTAACCACATTCATTACATATAACTAGTTTATCTTCTCCAATATCAGTAACTGCTTGAAATTCTTCAGATAAAAGTCCTCCCATAGCGCCTGTATCAGATTTAACTATTGCACAATTAATGCCTAATCTTGCAAATATTTTTTTGTATGCATTATACATTACGTTATAAGAATCATTAAGTCCTTTTTCATCTCTATCAAAAGAATATGCATCTTTCATCAAAAACTCACGAACCCTAATTACTCCATACCTAGGTCTAGGTTCATCCCTAAATTTAGTTTGTATTTGATAAATATTAAATGGCATATCTTTATATGATTTAATCTTCATTCTTGCCGCTTCTACAAATAATTCTTCATGGGTTGGTGCAAGCACATATCTTTTACCAAATCTATCTTCTAAATTAAACATATCATGCCCAAAAGCATCACGTCTACCTGATTTTTCATACACTTCTTCTTGTATTAATGCAGGCATAAGTAATTCCCCAGCACCAGCGTTTTCCATTTCTTCTCTAACTATACGTTCTATATTTTTAAGTACTTTATAACCAAGTGGTAAATACATATAAACACCACTAGAACTCTTTTTAATCATTCCTGCTCTAGTTAATAGATTACCACTTATTGATTCTTCATCCTTTGCTTGTTCTCTTAAAGTAAAAAAATAACTTCTACTAAGTTCCATAAATAACTTCCTTTCAAATAAAAGTATATAATAAATATTATGAATTATCAATGAAAAAAGAGCTTACTTTACGCTCTTTTTAGTATATACACTAACAACTTTGTATTTTTCTTTATCAGCGTCTTCACTTTTTACGCTTCCACCTTCAAATACTTTTTTTGCTAATAGTGTTGGATTTATCAAGAATTTTTTAGTCTCATATTCAAACCTAACTAATCCACACGCTTGATAAAATGCTAATGGATCATAAATATCTAAGGCTTTCGTTACTTCATTTTCACTATATTGTTCAGGATTATTTATAATAGTTGAAGCTCCAGAAAAAATACTAGAATCTAAGTCATTAATTTCTATTTCAGTTTTAAAATCTTTTATTTCGGCAACATACTTAAATAAATA
>CADBMO010000109.1 GCA_902795755.1 uncultured Erysipelotrichaceae bacterium
ATTATTGTAGGTTTAATTGTATTTATTATTATAAAACTTACTAGTTCATCATCAACTCCACAAGTAAGTGGTGGTACACCAACACCAGAGACAACTGCTCAACAAGTATCAAATAGTAATACTCAAACAATAGGTGGTTATACATTTACAATACCTAATGGTTATACTTCTGAAATTAAAGAAGAATATCTTATGGTAGTTGATAATGCTAAAACTATGGGATTTATTATTGTTCCAATAGAATACGATTATAATCAACTAACAACTCAAGTAGATGAGTTAAAAAAAGTTTTTGAAGAAGATGGTTCAACTGTAACAAAAATGGATAAAAAAACATATGGTGATATAGAACATTTACTATTCTATATTGATTTAGTAGATGGTCAAGAAGAATTAATAACAATATGTAAAATAGATGATTTTGCTGTAGCAAAAACTGAAATACTTGTAAATGCTGGTACAAGTTATGACGATGCAATTGAAAAAGTATTAAATGGTATAATTAAATCAGCAGGATCAAGTAATACTGGTACTTTTTCAGGAAATCCACAATTATCTGATTTAGCAAAAAATTCAGATAATAAAGCATTATTAGAAGCATTAAAATAAAGGCAACTTTGCCTTTTTTTGTATATAATATGTAAATAAAATGCAAATGACTTATTAATAAAATAGTTTTTATGTTATGATAGAATTATACTAGGAGTGATATTGTGGAAAAAGTAGAAAAGAATAATAATCCTAAAAAAACAAAGAATAATAAACCTAAAAGAAAATTTTCTTTTGCATTAAAATTTGTATTTATAATTTTTTTGCTTTGTTTAGCAGCAGCAGGTGGTTATTATATTAGTGATAAAAAGTTATTAGAAAAAAAACAAACCACTGTTATTTCAAAAGAAGAAAAAGAAGAAATAACCTTTGAAAACAAGGAATTAATAGATGCGTTTGCATATTCATTTGATGAGAATAATATTTATGCGGTATATAAAAATAATGAAACAAAAAAAATATATGGATTTGATAGCAACAAAGAGTCTATAACATCACTTATATATAAAGAAGGAATGTTATATTTCAGCGTGTTAGGTGAAGATAAAAATACAACTATAAAGTCAATTGATTTAAATAAAGGAAACGGAAAGTATGACGTTATGAACTTGGATATATCATATAAACAATTGTCTTTAATCGGTTGTTATGATAAATATATATATTATTATAAATCTTATTCTGCAATATATGATAATGAAGAATATGGTTATGAGCTATATAAATATGATGTTGATACTAATGAAGAAACAATTGCAATAGAAGGTTTAGTAAGTAGTGCACAAATTAGTGAAAATGGTAAGATATATTATACGAAATCTTATTCTAAATCTTTAAATAATAAAACAAAGATTATTAAATCTAATATTTATTCATACAATGTATCTGATGATAAAAATTTATTAATTACATCATTAAAATTTAATGATTATTATGGAAATATAATTCCTTTTGAAATTAAAAAAATATATAAGAATTATTTGATATATAGTTATGATACCAGGGATAAAACATATTATTATAGATATGATATTAATACCACTCAAATTGTTAAATTTTTAGAAGAACCAAGATATAGTATTGAATGTGATAATGATAATAATTATTTAATATGTTTAAAGACAATTAAAGATAATAAAAAAGATTTATTAATATATTCAGTTGATACCACAGAAAAGGTATATGAAAGTAATAACGTAACAGATAAAGATTTACAAAATGCATATGTATTGCCATCATCTGATTTTACATTATTATATATAAACTTAGGACCAGATGACACAACAAACATTTATGATCTAGTTGAACAAGATTTTAAAGAAGAAAACGCAAAACATTTAACAACTATACTAAAATATGAATAGTGGTGATATTATGAAATATGATGTTGTAATTATAGGAGCTGGTGCGTCAGGAATGATGTGCAGCTCTTTCTTAAAAAGCAGAATGAAAGATTTAAATATTTTATTATTAGAAAAAAATGATAAGGTTGGTAAAAAATTATCTATTACTGGAAATGGTAAATGTAATTTGGGTAATAATGATTTAAAGGTAGATTATTTTCATTCAAACAATGATTTAAACTCTTTTAAAAATATTATAGAAAATAATGAATACTTAGATATTTTAAAAAACATTGGAATATTAACGACAGAAGAAAACGGAAGAATATATCCATATTCAATGCAAGCGATTAGTGTATGTAAATCATTTGAAAGATATTTAATTAGTAATGATGTTAAAATAAAATACAATTATACAGTAAACAAAGTTGTTTATACCGATAATGAATACATAATTAATGATGAAATAAAAAGTAGATTTGTTGTTCTAGCAACCGGTGGTATAACATATCCAAAGACTGGATCTACTGGTGATGGATACAAAATATTAAAATCTTTAAATCATAGGATAACTAATATATATCCATCTTTAACATATTTAATGACAAATTATAAATACCAAAAAGAATTACAAGGTGTGAGAGTAAATGCAAAAGCTTCATTAATAGTAGATAACAAGTTAGAAAAAGAAGAAACCGGTCAAGTTCAATTTACAAAAAATGCACTATCAGGAATTTGCATATTTAATCTTTCGAGAAACGTAAAAAGATATCTAGATGATAATAAAAGTGTTATTATTTCAATAGATTTTATACCTGAGTGTGACAATATAGATGATTATCTAAAGCAATTTAAAAATTATAAATCTCAAGAAGCATTATCTTGTGTTATTAATAATAAATTAGCAAATGTTATATGTAAAGATACAAATACATATGATAAACAATTTAATAAAATTGATTCAAAATCTTTTTATAACATTATGGATAAATTAAAAAATATGAACTTTAAAATTATAGGGGTTGGTGATTATTTAGTATCGCAAGTTACAAATGGTGGTGCCTCACTAGATAATTTTAATAATTCATTAGAATCAAAAACTAATCATAATTTATATGTAATTGGTGAGTTATTAGATATAGATGGTGATTGTGGTGGATATAATTTATCATGGGCATTTAATAGTGCAATAGTTGCCGCAAAAGATATAATTAGCAAACTTGTTTAATAATTTTTCATATAGTATAATATAATTAAGAGGAAGTGAGTAAGATGGCAAAAAAAAGAAAGAAAAAGAAAAAAGTAATAATATTAGTAGTAGTACTATTATTAATTATTGGTGGTGTTGGTGCATATTTATTATTTGGTAATGGTAATACTACTGATAAAATAATAAAAAAGGTAAAGCAACCTAAAAAAGAAGAACCAAAAATAACGGTTGTTGATCCAGATTCAAACGAAAGATCTTATGCTGTTATGATTAATAATAACAAAGCTGTTTGGGGATATCAAGCAGGTATTCAAGATGCATATATTACATATGAGATAGTTGTTGAAGGCGGAATAACTAGAATGATGGCAGTGTTTAAAGATAAAAATACGGAAAGAATTGCATCGGTTAGATCATCTAGACATTATTTTTTAGATTATGCACTTGAAAATGATGCAATTTATGCACATATTGGATGGAGTCCACAAGCTCAAAATGATATATCAAGTCTTGGTATTAATAATTTAAACGCTGATAATTCAAAGGCTTTCGTATGGGATAAATCACTTAGAATTGCAACAGAGCATAGGGCATATACAAAAATAGAATGGCTTAAAAATGCAGCAAAAGACAGGGGATATAGAACGACATCTGATAAGGGATTATTATTAGATTATAGTGCAAAGCCAATAGATTTATCAAAGTATGAGGGTGCAATTGTAGCAAATACAGTTAAGATACCTTATTCAACGTATCAATTAACTAGTTATACTTATGATCCAGATAATAAAGTATATAAAAGATATCAAAATGGTACTGAACATAAAGACTATGTAACTGGTAATCAGTATACGGCAAAAAATATTATTACTTATAAATTACATAATTATGCTTTAAATGATGGTTCTGGTAAAGATAGGCAAGGATTAAACAATATAGGTAGTGGGGAAGGGTACTTTATATCTGAAGGTTATGCTATACCTATAACTTGGGAGAAATCATCAAGAAGTGAAAAAACAAAATATAAAATAAAAGCAACTGGTAAAAAATTAGTTGTAAATGATGGTAATACATTTATTCAAATTGAACCTGATAACCAAACTTTAACAATAGAATAAGTTATAAAAAAAGACATATAATTAATTGGTGATTATATGCCTTTTTTATATCTTTTTTTTGTTGGAATACTAATTGGTACGGCTATGGTTATACCAGGTTTAAGTGGAGGTGTTTTAGCTGTTATACTAGGTGTTTACGATAAGATGATTTATTCACTAAATAATCTTTTTAAAGATTTTAAAAAAAGTTTTATATATTTATTTATATTATCCTTGGGTGTTATGTTAGGAGCAGTATGGTTTAGTAATGTCATTTTTCTCTTATACGAAAAATATCAAGCTATAACTAAATTAGTATTTATAGGTTTGATATTAGGTGGAATACCTTGTTTACTGGGTAATATAAATAAAAAGGAAAAAAATAATTATTTAATTATTTTAATTACGTTTTTAATATCTTTTATACTTTGTTATTTTGCTAAAAACTTTACTAATATATTTAATAATAATTATTCTTCTTTAAGTTTATTTATAACCGGTATATTATACTCTGTAGGCAAAGTAATACCCGGGATTTCTAGTTCCTTTTTAATAATGATTATAGGAAAATATGAATTTGTTTTAAAAATAATTGCCCATCCAATATCTTTTGGTCTTGCAAATATAACCAAGATATTACCATTTTTCTTTGGATTAATAATAGGAGTAATAATCTTTTTAAAAATTATTTCTTTCTTATTTAATAATTATTATTCTAAAACGTATGCAGCAATTATAGGTCTTGTGTTAGGGACGATTCCAGGCCTTATACCTAACAATATTTTTAATCTAAATATATTTATTAGTATTATATTATTTGCTTTTTCCTTTTTATTATCTTACAAATTAACAGTAAAGTAAAAAATAAAAAAAATACTATATGAGTACTTGACAATAACCCCTAATTTTTAGTATACTTAAAGAGCTTTAAGAAAAAAGCCAATTGGTTCCGTGGTGTAGGGGTTAACACGTCTGCCTGTCACGCAGAAGATCGCGAGTTCAAATCTCGTCGGAACCGCCATTTTTTTTATATATGGCTCTGTAGCTCAGTTGGTAGAGCACAGGACTGAAAATCCTGGTGTCGGCAGTTCGATCCTGCCCGGAGCCACCA
>CADBMO010000110.1 GCA_902795755.1 uncultured Erysipelotrichaceae bacterium
TCATAATCTTTGTTCATACTATCATTTTCTTTTTTCTTTTCTTCATACAACTCTTTAAAAGCTTCTACTGTCCACATTTTATCATCTCCTTTTTGTGTACTTTTTACACATATATATGACTTTTAAAAGCATATTTTTTAATATGCTTTATAAAACTTTTTTAACCTCTATTTTATTCTTAAATTTATATAACTTAGCTGGCCTTTTACCATTTAAATTAACTTCCTTATTAGTATCTTCTACTACTCCCAGAGATATTATTTTTTTTCTAAAGTTTCTTCTATCAAATTCTTTATTTAATATCCCCTCAAATATCTTTTGTAACTCCGGCATCGTAAACTCACTTGGTAACAGTGATTTTAATATATTAGTTTGTACTATTAATTCTTTCAGCTTGGTTAATGCACCATTTAATATTTCATTATGTTTAAATGCTAATTTAGGAATATTATCAATATCAAACCACTCGGCATCAAGTGTAGTTCTATTTTCTTTTATTATTTCAGCTTTTTTACTATCTACTACTGCTAAGTAGCCAATCGATATCATACGCATGTTTGTTTCATTAGTTAACCCTAATTCATCATATACACCAAATTGATGCAACTCTATATTTTTAAGTCCGCTTTTTTCTTCTATCTCACGTTTAACACCATTATCTAGTGTTTCGTTATTGTATAGTGCACCACCAACTAGCGCCCACATATCTTTATATGGATCATTTTTTCTTTTAATTAGTAGTACTTTCGTTTTACCATTTTCAACAGTAAATATTGAACTTATAACATGTACGCCTTGATTTTCATATAACTTATTATTTAGTCTCACTTAACCACCTCACACTTACATTATATGTGTACTTTTTACACTTGTCAACACTTTTTGTGTAATTTTTACACTTTTTTGTTAAAAAAATAAAAAAGGATAATTACTTATCCTTCTTAACTATTTTATCCATACCACCCATATATGGCCTTAACGCTTCTGGAATTATAACAGAACCATCAGCTTGTAAATTGTTTTCTAAAAATGCAATAAGCATTCTAGGTGGAGCGATAACAGTATTATTTAAAGTATGTGCAAATTCTTTGCTGCCATCTTCCTTTTTATATCTAATACCAAGTCTTCTTGCTTGTGCATCAGTAAGATTAGAACATGAACATACTTCAAAATAAGTTTTTTGTCTAGGAGACCATGCTTCTATATCACATGATCTATATTTAAGGTCTGCCAAATCTCCAGAACAACATACTAATTTTCTAACCGGTATATTTAATGTTCTAAATAGTTCTACTGAATAGTTCCACATTTTATCGTACCAAGTCTCACTATCTTCAGGCTTACATACTACTATCATTTCTTGTTTTTCGAATTGATGTATTCTGTATATACCACGTTCTTCTATACCATGTGCTCCTACTTCTTTTCTAAAACATGGTGAATATGATGTCATGGTAATAGGAAGTTCATCCTCTTTTAATATTTGATCTTTAAATTTTGCAATCATAGAATGTTCTGATGTACCAATCATATAAAGGTCTTCCCCTTCTATTTTGTACATCATGTTTTCTTTTTCTTCAAAAGACATAACACCATCAACCGCATCACTTCTTATCATGTATGGTGGAATACAGTAAGTAAAGCCTTTATCAATCATAAAGTCTCTTGCGTATGCAAGTACCGCAGAATGTAATCTTGCAATATCACCCATTAAGTAATAAAAACCATTACCAGAAACACGACCTGCTGCTTCTTTATCAAGTCCATTAAATGACGCCATTATCTCTGCATGATATGGTATATCATAATCAGGTACTACAGGATCACCAAAATGCTGTTCATCAACGTTTTTAGAATCATCTTCTCCAATTGGTACGTCATCTGCGATTATATTTGGAATAGACATCATTCTTTTTTTGATTTCAGCTTCTAATCTTTCTTCCTCAGATTCCATCTCTGGAATCTTAGCTTTTATTTCTGCAACTTCTTCTTTCACCTTGTTTGCTTCATCTATCTTTTTATCACGCATTAAGTTACCAATTTCTTTACTTAGTGCATTTACTTTACTTCTAGCTTCATCTGCTTCTGTTTTTAGTTTTCTATATTCTATATCCATATCATAAACTTCATCTACGTATGGTAATTTATGATCTTGAAATTTCTTTTTAATATTTTCCTTTACTATATCTCTATTTTCCCTTATTAATTTAATATCTATCATTATTTTTCCTCCTCAAATCTATATTTTTGTTTTACATCAGGATACTTTTCATGATCTACTTCTGATAAAAACATATCCTTTGGTCTTGCATATATTCCATCAATATGATTAGTATTTTTATTATCTACACAACAGTAAATAACTAATTCTTCACCAGTTTCCGAGTGTGTTGCAGTTGTTATTACAAACGCCCTGGAGCCCTTAAAATGCCTATAAATAGTATTGGGTTTAATTTCTCTTTCCATGTGACAATCTCCTTTTCTTTTTAAGTTTATATTCATATACGTCTACACAATCACCAGTGTAAGTATATAAAGTACTATTACTAGGCATTTTTCTAGTTGCTACTTTTCTTGCACCCATTTCCTTGGCAACGTTTTTTGAATATATATTATGTGGTTCAATATTAAATATCATTGATTTTATTTGTTTTTGAATCATTATATCCTTTATTAATCTTAATGCCTTTAATGCATAATGATTACCCCTATATTCTTTTGTTATCTCATAACCTACATTCCCAAAATAAGAAATAATATCATAATCATCAGATGTGTCACACCATATATTTCCAATATACGTATTTGTATCATGTAAGTATATGTCAAAAAATTCATATGGTCCTTCATAGTATTTAGGTACTACCAAATCTATTTCACCATCAGTAGTTATTACTTTAACCTCATCTTTACTAAACATATCCATTCCCCCTATAAATAAAAAAATAAGCATTAATGCTGGAGTGATATTTACCACGGTGCCATCCTGCTTATTCTTAATTTCGATAACGGTTTTATGCCGCGAATGTTTTAGCATTCGTCTCAGAAGTAGATTCATTATAACTCTATTATTTACTTACACCAACCGTAAACTCTCTTAAAATATCATTATAATTACTAGTCTTCCTCATTGATCAATATAAATCAAATATACAACATTATTTTATTTATGTCAATTATTATAACACATACTCTTTTGAAAATATTCTATCATCAGATGCGTACTCTATTACAAAAGTATTATTCTTTTTGCAAATAATAATCCCAATAGTTTTATCTTGATATATTGTTTTTATGTTTTTATCAATATAGTTCATATATTTTTCTATTTGTCCTACATGTTCACTTTTTAACTCAGTTACTTTAAGTTCTATAACTATATAACAATTAAACTTAATATTAAAAAGAAGTAAATCGATATAATTATATCTATTACCAAGTTTAATTTTGTATTCATTACTAATATATGTAAATCCTTCACCTAATTCTAATAAAAAACTATCTAAATCCTCAAGAATTAATTGTTTTAATACTTTTTCACTTACATTTTCATAATTATATTTATTCTTAATTATAATAGGATCTTTAATTAAATCTTGTACTTCATTTATCTCATTATTAATTAACTTATTTTTAGTATATTCTGGTAATCTTTCATATTCTTTGTTTTTTATTATTTCTCTTAGTTTTCTTTTACTTAAATTATGACTAATACACATTTTGATGTAATAATTAATTGTAACAATATCATTTATGGTTATTAGTTCTTGATAATGCGACCATGTTAATTGGTGCGCCAGTGGTGCACCTTTTTGTATCATTAAATAAAATTGTCTCATCCTTTTTAAAGAACTCATAGTATAACCTTTACCTAATTCATTAGTTAGTCTTTTTGAATATTCTTTTATTAATCTATTACCATATTTAGCCCTTGCTTCTCCACCTTGAGCTTCTATAAGCAATTTACCAACGTTATAATATGTTTGAAGATCATGTTTGTTTTTAGAATAATCCTTAACTTTTTTATATACTTCATTATTTATAAGTTCATTTTTTATTTCGTTATAATAATTCATAAAACCTCCTTAAGTTTGTTATTATACGAAATAAAAATTAAAAACTATGTCAAAAAAAGAAGAAACAAACTATTTCTTCAAGTGTTTATAAATTAACATTATGATAGACTTTTTGTACATCTTCTACTTCATCTAACATGTTAAGTAATTTATCAAAATTCTCTTTATCTTCACCAGATAATGTTACAGTTTCGTTAGGAAGCATTGTAACTTCATCCATAATAAATTCTGCATCTGGTTTTGCACTAGTAATAGCATCCTTTATTTTATACAAGTCAGATGGATCACCATAAATGTTTACATTACCATCTTCTGCTTCAACATCTTTGGCATCTACCTCGCCCATTAAAAGTGCTTCTAGCGCTTCATCTTCACTCATGTCTTTTACTATTACAACTGCTAAATTTTCATACATGTAAGATACGCATCCAGATACTCCCATGTTACCTTTTGACTTAGTAAATGCATTTCTAACCATACTAACAGTTCTATTTACATTATCAGTTAAACAATCAACTATTATGGTTGCACCACCTGTACCAAATCCCTCATACCTAACGGATGTATAGGATTCATCAACACCTTTATTAACTTTATCAATTGCTCTTTTAATAACATCTGCTGGTACCTGTTCTTTTTTGGCTTTATCTATTAAATGTCTTAAATTTAAATTACCATTTGGATCAGTACCACCTTGTTTTGCTACTATGTATATTTCTTTTGCATAACTAGAATATACTTTAGCTTTTGCTGCCCCCGTTTTAGCTTTACTTGCCGCTATATTTGGAAATCTTCCCATACTATCACCTCAATACTTAATAATTATACTTATTTTGAATATATTTATCAAGTTTTTGTATTAAAAAAAATAATTATATCATAACTATATTAGGTGATGATATGATAAAAGCAATTGAAAAAGATTTATTATGTGATAGTTTTTTAAATACACAGTTTTTAAGTAATATAGGTATTACTGATAAAATTAACTTTAACTTAAATGATATTTATTATTTTGGAAATTATGATAATGATAAAATAGGTATTATCAAGAAAAAAATTAACAATAACAAAAATAATATAAAAAAAGCGGTTAATCGTGGTGTTAAGTTTATTATAACTGGTAATAGTATAAAACTATTTAATAATAATTTTAACACTTCAGATATCAATCTTTTTAATACGTATAATGATAAATCATTTAAACATAAAAGACATAAGCTTTGTTTTAAAAAACATAAACATAATTATAAGATTAAATATATAAATAATTTAGATAATGCTAATAATGATAATTTTAGGTACAAAAACTTAATATGTATTAATGATAAAATATCAATTGATGACATAATAAAAAAGACAAAGTATATTACTTTGTCATAGTTATATTAAATGGTGATTTAAAGTTAGGATTAATACTATGTTTATACTCTACTAACATATTTAATATAAAGTATATTACAAGTATCATAATAATTATCTCAATTACGTTTATCACCTTTCTAACAAATGATGATTTATGTTTTTTATTATTTTCTAAATTATATCCACAACTTCTACAATAAATATCGCCATCATATGTTTCATTACCACATTTTGGACAATAATTATTATGTACACTAATCTTTTCTTCCTTTTTAGTTTCTGCCTTTACTGGAACAACATCAAATGGTTCATATGCAACTGGTTCTTCTTCAATCAATTCATCTTTAACTTCTTCTATAACTTTTTCATCTTTATTTTCATAAAGTGGAACATAATCATAATTTGGTACATAAGTATCATTTTCATGAATAACCGTTACCGGTTTAACTTCTCTTTTTCTAACTTTTACTTTAATTACTTTTTCTTTTGGTTCTTTTACTATTACTTTTTTAGGTTCTTTTTTACCATTTATAAAGAATAATATTTTTAGTATTGCATACACCACAAAACCTATTATAGATATATATAAATATATTCTTAAATTAGAAAGTATTTGACTCATTGCAACAGTATTATTAATTGCTCTAAAAGATATTATATTAAACACATATATAATTGCAGATGATATACCAACACCAAGTGGTATAAATGTTAAAAATCTTTTCATAGTATCCCCCTTTTAAGGCTCTTCCCCTCATTAAATGCTTTCTATTATAATCATTTTACAAAAAAATGCAAGTATTATTTATGTGGCGATGCAAATCGTTTGATTTCATCGTTATTATATTTTTTATAAAGCTCATCCAAATATTGTGAAGGAACATAAAAATCTTCATCAAGTTGTATTACATTTTTAACTAAGTTATTCTCACAAACTATTTTATTATATTTATTTTTAGAAAGATTTATTAAAAAACTATTACATTTATTAAATATTGAATTATAGTTTTCATAACTAATATTACTATTATCAATCATTAAAACATCATCCAGCGTATTTATAAATGCCTTTACTTCTTTTTTAGAAGTATACTTAGATAGTTCATTTATCAAACCGTTTAAATCAGCATTACAATATAATTTAATCATTAAATCTTTACCGATAATATCAACTAATGCTTTTACATATTGAAATAAAAATAAATAGCCAACAGCCTCTGGCTTATCAATATTTATGTAATAAGAATCATTACCTTGTACCATTAATGATGCTAGATAATCAGTAAACCCTTCATTAAGCCCTTCACCATACGTAACATCATCATAATAACGATTTTTATAGCACGTTAATTTGTTTTTACTAAACCCTATATTATAATATTTAATTGTAAAATCTTTGCCAGGGATTTTTTTTGTATTACCATTTTTATAACTCATTAAGTGATTGCTCTCATGTTGTTTTAAGTATAAATCATCATTATCATACACACACATTCCAAGTACATAATCCTCATCTGACATATGTAAAAACGGAACAACCATCCTATCTTCTAAATCTTCATCAACATAATATTTTAATAAGTTAGTATAAAATATGCTTTTATTAACATTTTTTAACCTTAATATATTATTAAAACAGCAATATGAACCATCAAAAAAATTATCATCTAAATTAGTATATATAAGATGTAACAAATACGAAGAATACGCTTTATAATTACTTAAATTACCTACTTTAAAAAGTTCATTATCCACAATATCTTGTTTTATAATATTTTTTACGTTATATTCCTCATAATTCATATCGCTCACATCCCAAATAATATTGCATGTTATTATAGATTACAACAAAGAAAAAAGCAAGTTATTTGAAGTGAACCCCA
>CADBMO010000111.1 GCA_902795755.1 uncultured Erysipelotrichaceae bacterium
GGAGTGAGAGGGATTTGAACCCTCGCGCCAGTTGCCCAGCCTACACCCTTAGCAGGGGCGCCTCTTCAGCCTCTTGAGTATCACTCCGTAAATCGCCTGACATAAGTAATTTTACACTATAATAATGCTTTGGTCAAGGCAATTTGTTTAATTTTTATAGCCAATACTTAATTTAAATAATTCTATATCGATAGTACAATAAATATAATTAAAAGTTTTTGCAGATAGTAATAAATCAGAAAGTAAAGGTAATATAAAACTAGATATAAAAATTATAGAAAAGATAAGTATGCTAGTTGTCAATTCTTTATTTTCACTAAATGTATTTGCTAAACCATTACTTGCAATTGATATAACAAGAAAGATTAATATAAGTCCAATAATAGGTGCAAGATAATAGAAAAATGTTCTAATTAATACACTTAGTATATTACATGTAAATGCAATAATTATAATTAACATTCTTAGTATAAAACAAAACGCACTTTCTAATAATACACAAATCGTTCCAAATAACTTTCTTATAAAACTAACGTTAGCGTGCTTTAACCATTCATTAAAGTATTCCCATTTACCAACCGTGTTATCCTTGTTATCATTTTCAGTATGAGTTGCACCACGTTTTGTGTTTGTATATCTTTGATAGCTCTCTTTAATTTTTTGTTCTAGATAATAATCATAGTCTTTTCTTTTGATGGGATCAAGTAATGTTTCTTTCGCTTCATTAATTTTACTAGACATATCTATGGCATTACTTGATTTATTAATATCAGGATGCCAAAATTTCATTTGCTTTTTATATGCCGCCTTAATTTCTTCATTACTAGCATTTTTTGACACACCTAATAATTCATAAAAATTTAATGAGTTACTCATAACTTATCACCAATTATATTATAACATTTACTTTACACTTTACAAAGTTCTATCTTTTTCTTGAAAAAAAATATAGTATAATATAAGTAGAAAGGTAGGTATTTAATGAAAGGAACAAGAATTTTTCAGTATGGATGCGGTAAAATGAGCATTTATACAATGCGTTTTGCAGTAGAAAACGGTGCGGAAATTGTAGGCGCTGTAGATGTAAATCCAGATGTCATTGGTAAAGACGTTGGAGAAATAATGGGTATAGCACCAACAGGTGTTTTAGTTGAAGACGCTAGTAAAGCAGAAGAATTACTAACAAGTCTAAAACCAGACTGTGCAATAGTAACTACTATGAGTTTATTAGAGGATTTAAGAGTACCTCTATTAACTTGCGCTAAGTGTGGTGTTAACGCCATAACAACATGCGAAGAAGCTTTTTATCCAATGAACTCTAATCCAAATTTAACTAAGGAAATAGATAGGGTAGCAAAAGAAAATAATTGTACAATTACAGGAAGCGGATATCAAGATGCATTTTGGGGTAACCTAATTACAACCTTAGCAGGGGCAACACATAAAATTACTAAGATAAAAGGATCTTCTTCATATAACGTTGAAGATTATGGTATAGCCCTTGCAGAAGCACATGGTGCAGGTCTTACAAAAGAAGAATTTGAGGAAAAAATTGCATCAGCTGATGAAATATCAGATGAAGAAAGACAAGCAGTAATAGAAAGTGGTAAGTATGCACCATCTTATATGTGGAATGTTAATGGATGGCTATGTGATAAACTTGGTTTAACAGTAACTCATCAAACACAAAAATGCGTACCACAATTTAATGATTATGACATTGAATCCTCAACTCTTGGTATGACTGTTAAAGCCGGTATGGCAACTGGTATGAGTGCGGTTGTTACAACTGAAACAAAAGAAGGTATTACTTTAGAAACAGAATGTATTGGTAAGGTATATAACAAAGATGAGTTTGATAGAAACGAGTGGACGGTTTATGGTAACCCAGATACAACGCTTGTTATTGAAAAACCAAACACTGTAGAGCTTACTTGTGCATCTATCGTAAATAGAGTACCAGATGTAATAAAAGCAGAACCAGGTTTCGTACCAACATCACGTATGGGAGAGTTAAAAAACGTAAGATAAAAAGTGATTTAAAATCACTTTTTTATTTGGGTTTTAATTCTTTTTGTGCATAAATACATTCTTATATTATTTACTTTCATATTATAATATGGTGATAATATGTTTCGTTTTATAAAAGAGCAAATTAAAACAATAAAGAAAAATGATCCTGCAATTAAAAGTACGTTTGAAGTATTTTTATATCCATCTTTTAAAGCACAACTTTATCATAAGTTATCATCTTATCTTTATAAAAAGAAATTATACTTTTTAGCAAGACTAATATCGGAACATTCAAAAATAAAAACTGGTATAGAAATTCACCCGGGAGCTAAATTAGGTAAAGGCGTTTTTATTGATCATGGTTTTGGCGTTGTAATAGGAGAGACTGCAGAGGTAGGTAATAACGTTGTAATGTTTCATAGCGTAACACTAGGTGGAACTGGAAAAGAAAAAGGAAAAAGACATCCTACCATTGGTAATAATGTTTTTATTGGAAGTGGTGCTAAAATACTTGGTAACATTAAAATAGGGGATAATTCAAAGATAGGTGCGAATGCAGTTGTGTTAAAAGATGTAGAAGATAATTCAACCGTTGTAGGAGTGCCCGCAAAAAAAATTAAAAAGCCAAATAAAAACACTTGATATTTACAATAAACTAATATAAAATATATAGACATAAAAAAGAAAGTTTTTATAAAGGAGAATAGTTATGGAAAATAAACAAAGATGGGATTTTTTAAAAGAGGAATCTGTTAATTCAGATAAGTTTTTTAAAGAATATATAGTTGGCATACCAGCTTCATTTAAGCTTTTACAAAAGCATTATAACATTGACTTTTATAGTACGGATTTTGAAAAGATGTCAAAAGAAGATAATTCTAAATGGGCATCTTACATTAATAACATTGCAGGTTTTGCAGAATACAAAGATGGTGTTATAAACATTCATTATGATAGTAATTTAGAATCAGAAGAGCAAAGAATGGTTTGCGCAAGTATTCTTGGAAACATAGAAAGATGCAAACGTAATAATAAAAATATAGAAATAATTAAACTTCGTGATGAAATAAAAAAATGTGATTATCCATTCGATGGAATGAATGAGGAAGAATTTGCTTACGTAATTGATAATAAGTTTGCAAGAGAAATACTTATGCCAAAAAATGAATTTGAATATGATTATCAAATCTTCTCATTAATTACAAATGAGGGTATAACAAAAGTATTTGAATGTTTAGCAGCAAGATACTGTGTACCAATAAAAGAAGTTGAAAATAGATTTAATGAATTAAACATGTTTAAGAAATATAAAGATAATTTGAAATTATCAGATAAAATAATTCTGACATTTAAATAAAAAATGCAAATAATACTTGCATTTTTTTGTTTTTATTATATAATTAAATTGACGTTTTTGCAAAAATTGGGTTAATTTTATGCCCACCACATAGGAATATGTGGTTTTTTGCGTTGGAAGGGAGTGTGATATGTCATGGCTTTAAGTGAAGTTGAAGCTAAAAAAGAAGAAAAATATTTAAAGGAGGTTATAGAAGAAGTTAAAGAACAAAGTTCTGCTTTGGGTAAAGATATTAATGTCAAGGCCGAAGAAGAAACTGAGTTCAAAAGATTACTATGGGAAGAAAAAGGTAGCATTGACTCAGTGGAAATGCAAACATCTTTGATGGCATCTGAGATGGAAGCAAATTTCCTCTTAATGAAAATGGAGTACTATAAAAAACTTTTAAAGATTGAAAAAAATCCTTACTTTGGTAGAATTGATTTTACTGATGAGAATAATGATAAGAAAAAAGTATATATTGGTATAACCCATTTAGAAAAAAATCTAAACTACTATATATATGATTGGCGAAGTCCAATAGCAAGTATATTTTATGATTATGGAGTAGGAAATGCTAAATATGAAGCTCCAGAAGGTGAGATAAAAGGTTATATAAATTTAAGAAGACAATATAACATAGAAGATGGAGTAATAAAAAGAATATTTGATAATAATTTAAATGTTGTAGATGATTGCTTGCAAGATGTACTTGCAAATAATTCATCCGATAAAATGAAAAACATAGTTAATACAATACAAAAAGAACAAAATGAGGTAATAAGAAACATACATGATAAAAACTTAATTGTTCAAGGTATTGCAGGATCTGGTAAAACATCAGTAGCATTACACAGAATAGCATTTCTTTTGTACA
>CADBMO010000112.1 GCA_902795755.1 uncultured Erysipelotrichaceae bacterium
TCATCCCAAACCATTTCTGGTTCTTCATATTTAACTGTTGTAGTTGTTGTAGTTTTTGGTTTTGTAGTTGTAGTTGTTGTTGCCTTTGGATCTGTAACAACTTCTTTTTTAGTAGTTCCTACAGGTTTACCACCTTTAGAAGTTTCCTCTTTGTGAGTAGATGTTTGAGGAGCTTTTTTACCATTTTCTGGATTTGTTTTTGGCACTGTTGTATATGTAGTAGTTGAAGTAGTTCCTTGAACTTTACCACCACTTTTACCTTTTTTAGTAGTACCGATATGTTTTCCGCCCTCGTCTACAACTTTGCTTTCTTTTTGAGAACCACCTGCTTGAGCATTTGCTCTTGCAGCGTCATTAGCGTTATAGCTTTTTCCAAATGGAATAGTAGTATCCTTTTTAGTCATACAATCTAATGCATCTGGATCTAAACTTAAACGATCATAAATTTCATCAAAAGTACGATTATCTACTATTCTTTGATTGTTTTTATCAATATATTTTGCTTTTTCTTTACTTAAGTATGGAGTAAAATGTCCTGCTTTACCACCAGCTTCTTGTAATAATCCTAATCTTACAGATTGACTTAACTCTTTGTTGTCAACGATTGATTTATATAAATTATAGAATTTTTCAGCATTTGCTTCTAATTCTGATCTATCTTTACCATTTTTCTTTAAGTCAACTTGTGTTATTACTAATTTAGCCATTTGTTCATACAAATCTTTATTAGTATCTGCAGTTGCGTATACGCTAGTACCCCAAATATAGTTATCAGAACTCATTTTACTTATGTCATAATTACTTGCACCTGATAAAATATCTACTTCTTCTATTGTATTAGTTGCAAATAATTCCATCATGAATTTCTTTAACCATTCTAAGTATTCATATTTTTGAACATCTTTCCAACCATTTACTAAATAGATTTTGTCATATTTATCATTTAAAATATAAATGATGTTTTTTATGTCTTTTAACTCAACTTTTTCTCTAGTTTTAATGTTAAAATCAAGATACATATCAGCGTTTTTATATACTTTAAGTATTTCTTTTGCTCTTTGTTCTACTGCTGCATCATCATTTATATCAAATGGTTGTGCAACATATGTTTTTTCACTTTCTTCATTAGCTTCTCCTGGCACTTCTGGTCCAGATACAGTTGTCCCTTGAATTGCATCTAAGAATCCTAACTTATCAGCAATATATGTACCAGATGATGCCATAATTGCGAATGCAGAAATTGTTGCTAATGCTTTCTTTGCTGGAGAGTTTCCTTTTCTTCTCCTTCTTGAATCAAAGTTTGATTTTGCCATTCCAATCAGTCCCCCTTTTGATTTGAATGTCCATTATAATAGCACTTTTGCATTACTTTGTCAATACCAAAAGAGAATAAAATAGCAATAATGCACCACCAATTAAATATGAGTATTTTTTAAGAGCGTTACCAGCGTATTTTCCAAGTATAAACCCAATAACTGTCATTGAAAAACTTATGATACTAAAAGTAATCAAGCTTAATAATAATTTTGATGCAATATAGTTTAAAGTTAATCCAACAGAGAAACTATCAATACTAACAGAAAATGCAAACAGTATTATTTCTATAAGATTTAGATAATTAGTTTTTTTATCTTTATCAAAAAAACTAATAAACATGTTTATGGATAAGCAAAAAAACACCAAAAAAACAATTATTTTTGGTTTTATATAAACGTAATCAAACAAAAAATTACCTAAAAGACTACCTACATAAGGCATTAAAAAATGAAATATCCCAACAGTTGTGGCAGTAAATAACGCTTTTTTCTTACTGATACCCAATAACCCATATGACGCCGCTAAGGCAAAAGCATCTAAACTTAAACTAAAAGCTATTAAAAAAACGTTTGAAATAGTACTCACCTCTTTAAATACTATTCAAAATATCTTGATATTATTTCTTTTATAAAAGATTTATATTGCACGTTAGAAATGTTCTTTTCTTCAGCTTCCATAACACACATTGGAGGAAACAAAACACACCACCAGTTATCACCATTGCCTTCTCCTAAAGTAACTAGTAAAGATTCATAATTACCTTCTTTATAAGTAATTCCTTTATATGTTTTTTTAGGAAAATAATGCATACCATAATCAATGGTATAAGAATATTGTTTATCCTTCATTTCGTTATCAAGACTATCTTTTATAACATTTATATTTTCATTAATCTTTTCTCTAGCTGATTTAATCGTTTTTGTATGCTTCAATAATGTATATAACCTTTTTTGTAATTTATTACTTACTTCTTCCTTTATCTTTTGATCTTTTGGAGAATTACTATTTGCTAGTATTCTAAAACGGATTGCACTATCAGGTATCTTAACGCTATCATTTTTATTTACAACATAAATAATTGATAATAATGCAAGTATAATTAATATAAATTTATTCATTAAAAAATCACCCTCTAATAATAAGTGGGTAATTATTAATAATTATATACAAAAAGCATTCTATCTTTATTAGACAAATCTTTCTTTACTTCGACTTTTACATCACCTAAGTACTTGTTTACAAGGTATGCTATATCATTAGCTTGATCACAACCAATCTCAAACGCAAGTAAATATTTATTATTAAGCACTTGTTTGCAGTCTTTTAATATTTTTTCATAAAACTCTAATCCATTATTGTCTGCATATAGTGCTATACTAGGTTCATTATTCTTTACTATATCTTCAATCTCTTCATCATACCTTATATATGGCGGATTACTTACTAATACATCTACTTTTATATTATTATTTATGTATGGTTTTAGCATATCTCCTTGTAAAAACGTAATATTAGCTTCATTATTAAGTGCGTTTATATTAGCTACTTTTAATGCATCACTGCTTATATCAGAGGCATAGATGTGTGTATTTAACTCTTTAGACAAACTAATTGCAATAGCACCACTACCAGTTGCAACATCAATGATTGTTGGATTATTAAACATTTTAACACGTTTAATTACTTCTTCTACTAATTCTTCCGTTTCTCTTCTGGGTATTAACACACTTTTATCAACTTTTAAATTATATCCATAAAAATCAACATTACCAACTATATATTGAACTGGTTCTCCTGCTTTTAATCTATTAATTGCTTCGTTTATATCTCCCTTATAATACTTTTTTAAGTAATTAATTTGTTTTTCCAAAATAATTTGTCCTTTCCTTGTATGATGTTTGATAATTTTCTAAGCTTTCTTGTTTATACACATCCTTTGGATACTTTAAAGTATTAATTATAACGATTGGCAACTTGTTTTCTTTAGCATATTTAAGGCTAATATCATCTATATTATCCATACAAACAACATACTTAGGTTTTAAGTTGGCATGTCCTTTTTCTTTATATAATAGCTCATTATATTTATGTGTTTCTTCTAGCAATTCATCAGGATCATAAATTTTATTAATTCGATCTGTACTATATTTTCCACTAGTATATGAATCCATATAAAAAACATGCATTATTCTATCAACGTCAATATGATCAAAACCAAAAATTAATCCTTCTTTTTCGTATGTGCCTATATTTTTAGTCCCAATAACACTTAATGAAATTGTTTCATGTTCCGCGTTTGTATTATAAAATTCTCCACAATGAATACACGCCATAAATGGTTCACCGTCTAATTTATAAACATCACAACCATATTTTTCTGACATTGCTTTATCGTATATATTTATGTATTTATTTAGTTTTAGAAAACCATCATTAAGTTTTTTGTATGCCAAATTTTTACTGGTTCTAATATCGTCATATAGTAATGACGCATAATCAACATTATGAACGTTTTCCAACAATTTAAATATCTCTTCTTGATTTAAAGATTTAAAATCAAGAAATTTCATATACAATTCTTTTCTATCTTGTGGAATAATATCTTTATCAGCATTAAACCTAAGTAACTCTCTTATATTAAACAATACATTTTTAGCATAATCTTTAAAGTATAAATCACATAACATTTCGAATTGTTTTACCATTGTTAACTCTTGCAAAGATTTCTCATCATTTATAGAATATAATTCAGGTGGAATTAAATTGTACATTGACTTGCTAGGATTATTCTTCTTTAAATAGTATTTTACTTGATGATAAAATTTAAAAACTCCATTTTCAACGTTTTTTATTTGATTACTAACATATACTTTTCGTAGTTTCTCTATTTTTTCTACTAACTCATAATTATTTTTTAATAAGTGATTTATAATATCTCTATAATAATTGGTATTTTCCATTGTTGCTACCCTTACTAAAAAGGAAGTATTGTTTATAAATGCATCTTCTATAGATACATCTGACATATGAACACAAAACTGTAAGAATGGTTCGTTTGTTAATTCTAATATAAGGTTTCGATACTTTGAAAACTTTAAAAGTTTAACAATTGCTTTTGGATGTAATTTAATAAAAACATTATTGAATTGTTTAATACCCATTAAAACATCTATGGTATCTAGCGTTATATAGTTTACTATTCGATCTTCAAAATAAATAAGAATATATACTTTTTCTGGTTCTACTTGTGTTATATATTTAAAAAATCTATCAATTGCTTCTTCTTTCAAATAACACAAGCAATCCTTAAGATGTGAGTCACTTAATATATATTTAATTACCATATCACTTGCATTTACTAAGCACTCAGATTTAGTACATATAATTGCATTATACTTATCTGTTTTCTTTGTATCTTCTTTAAAAATTCTTTCTAAAAAAGCATTATCTAAAAGAATAAGTGCATCTTTTATACTTAAATCTTCTACAAGCCTTACAAATGCATAATGATTAGCTGGATTTAATAAATAGTTTTTAAAATCCACGTCTTTTAATAACGCCTCTTTTTTATTAGATTTCATAACATACTCTCTTAAACCCATACCTTCATAATTATAGTATTCTTTCATATCAATTCCTCTTATAATGATTTTATCACAATTTATAAATTTAAAAAAGCCAAGTTATTCACCGGCTAATTTTCTTCTTTGGTCTTCAGTGATTAATGCATCTATTAGCTCACCTAATTTACCATTCATTATTCTATCTAAATTATTCGTAGTAAAACCTATTCTATGATCAGTTACCCTATTTTGAGGATAATTATAAGTTCTTATCTTTTCAGACCTATCACCAGTACCTATTTTATTTCTTCTTTCGGCACCTACTTCTTTATCTTGCTCTCTTTGCCTATAATCAAATAGTCTTGATCTTAATATTTTAAAAGCTTTTTCCTTGTTCTTAATCTGACTTCTTTCAGTTTGAGAATAAACAATTATTCCAGTTGGTATATGTGTTAAACGAACCGCACTATCCGTTGTGTTAACACCTTGTCCACCATTGCCTGATGCACGGGTAATATCTATTCTAACATCATTCATATCAAGATCACTATCTACTTCATCTATCTCTGGCATTACAAGAACAGTTGCGGTAGATGTATGAACTCTTCCTTGTGATTCAGTTGCAGGAACTCTTTGAACCCTATGTGCTCCTGATTCATATTTTAGTTTAGAATAAACACTATCTCCTTTTACCATAAATGATATTTCAGAGTATCCACCAGCGGCACTTGGAGTACTTTCTAAGTCCTCAACTTTAAAGCCTTCACTTTCAGCATACCTAACGTACATATTGTATAGGTCTCCTGCAAAGATATTTGCCTCATCTCCGCCAGCGGCACCACGTATTTCAACAATTATATTCTTACCATCATTTGGGTCTTTCGGAAGAAGTAAAATTTCTAATTCTTTTTCTAATTTACTTTGTAAATTTGTTTGTTTTTCTATTTCTTCATTAGCAAACTCTGCCATTTCTGGATCCTTTGCTAATTCCTTAGCATCATTTAAATCTGATTGTGCTTTCAAATATGCGTTATAACAATCTATAATTGTAGATAAATCTGATTGTTCTTTTGATAATTTAGTAGTTTTAGCAATATCACTCATTACTTCTGGTTTACTTAACTCATCAGTAATTACATCATATCTTTTTTTAATGTTTTCTAATCTTTCAAACATTATTCTTCTTCCATTTCATCTTCTGTTAATATTGCTAAATCACTTAAATCGTCTTCTTCTTCATCATCGTCATAATTTTCTTCATTTCCTGTTACTGCCTCATCTTCAGTTCCTTCAGGTTCTTCAATTTCAGCAGTTTCTTCTTCGTCTTCTTCTTCGTCCTCATCATCAACTATTGTTTTAACAGAGTGATTATCCTTTAAATCCCACTCAGCAGTATCTAACAATACAAATCTTTGGTCTGTAGTTAACGTTGTATAAAAATCACCAATTAACTCCATCATTTGTTCTTCACTTAATTCCAACAAAGAACATACTTCACCAAATAAAGCAGGTGTTGTTTTTGACTTCTTATCTAATTTTAATAATTCATAAGCAATATCTGCATATGATAATAATTCTAGTTTTTCTAAAGACATTTTTCTAACGTTCATATTTATTCCTCCACATCACAACATTATATGTTATATTCTTATATATGTCTATATTTTTATGCAAAAATATTACATTTTTTCAGGTGCTGTTACGCCAATTAGTCTTAACGCGTTATTTATAGTTATTTTCACAGCCTTAATTAACGCTAATCTTTCACCAGTTTCTTCGTCATTATCAGTTAATATTTTATGTTTACCATAATAATTATGAAACATCGATGCTAGTTCATAAACATAATTTGTAATTATGTGTGGTTCTTTTTTTATTGCAGAACTTTCAACAACATCGGTGAATTCATAAACTTTTAGCAACAAAGATTTTGAATCTTCATCTACTACCTGACTAATAGTATCTCCTATATTAATGCCTTTTTCTTTTGCATCATTTAAAATTGAACAAATTCTAGCATGTGCATAACCAACATAGAAAAAAGGATTATCACTAGTTTGTTTTAATGCTAATGATATATCAAAATCCATTTGCCCATCTAGGCTTCTTGTTGCAAAGAAATATCTTGCTGCATCAGATCCTATTTCCTCAACTAATTCTGATATAGTAACGTTACCGCCAGTACGTTTGCTCATTTTTACAATTTGACCATCACGTAATAACCTAACCATTTGAAGCAATCTAACTTCTAACTTATCTTTATCATATCCAAGTGCTTCTATACTTGCTTTAAGTCTAGAAACATAACTATGATGATCTGCACCAAATACGTCAACTAAATAATCAAATCCCCTATCAAACTTATCTAAATGATAAGCAATATCGGGAACTAAATATGTATAACTTCCATCTGTTTTAATAAGTACTCTATCTTTATCATCACCATATATGGTAGTTTTTAAAAATGTAGCATCTTCTGCTTGATATATTAACCCTTTTTCATCTAATATTTTTAAAGATTCCTCTATTCTTCCTTTTGCACGTATTGCTTTTTCTGAAGTCCATACATCAAAAACAACTCCAAAATTACTTAAATCCGTTTTAATTATATTTAATAAGTATTCTACACCGTACTCTTTAAAATATTCTAATTCTTCATTTAGTTTTTTATCATTAAACTCATCATATATTTTTTTTGCTATATCAATTATTTCAGATCCATAATAACCATCTTCTGGCATGTTTTCATCCATGCCACATAATCCTTTATATCTTTCTCTTATTGATATTCCAAGATTATTTATTTGATTACCAGCATCATTAATATAGTATTCTCTTGTAACATCGTATCCAGAAAACGATAAGATGTTTGCAAGGTTAGAACCATATGCCGCACCACGAGCCGTACCTAAATGTAATATTCCTGTAGGATTTGCACTAACGTACTCAATATTGATTTTTTTGCCTTGACCCACGTTGCACTTACCATAATCTTTATCAGCATTAATAACCTTAGAAATATTACTAAAAATATAACTTTTATCTAAGTAAATATTAATAAACCCAGGCCCTGCAATTTCTACATTATCTATAGCATCGTTTTCTTTCATAACATTTGAAATTTTATCTGCTATTTCTCTAGGATTTGTATTAAGCACCCTAACTAATTGCATTGCAACATTTGTTGAAAAATCACCATTTTTCTTATCCTTTGGAATTTCAATCGTTATCTTATTTTTATCATAATCAATTTTTAATTCTTCTAGTGCCTCAAAAACTATTTCTTTAATCTTTTGTTTTAAATTCATTATAACTCTCTCCATTCTAACTCATATATAAAATCATCACTTTTAACATCATTTATATAAACAGTATATTCTATTAACAAATTGTTATCATTAATTTTCAACTTATGTGTTTTTGTCTTCACTTGCATACTTATGTTTATGTCTTTAAAAGCATATTCACTTGCTATACTCTTATTATTATCAAATATTAAAATCATATTATATTCATCATTTTCTCTTTTAATACTTACTTTATTATCTTTTATAGTAATAACATTATTAACATTATCATACTTATAATAAATACTACCATCTTTTAATATAGCATGTTTGTCTTTTATTATATGAGTACCATCACTTGATTTTATTTTAGAATTAATATTAATTTTGGACATAAAACATCTCCTAAAAAATACTAAAAACAATGTAGCATATAAAATTAAAAAGGTCAACAAAATACTTATATTTTTTATCTTTTTACTAATAATAGTATTAGAAAGAGGTGAAACCTTGAAAACGATTAAAATACTATGTAAGATGCTCATTATATTGATGGTTACTTTTTCTATTATATTCTCAGTAATATTTTTATGTGCCAAATTCGGCAGTACCATAAGCATTAATAACCATAACAATATATTTATTTATGACAAAGATAATAACAACTTTTATAGTGGTAACAATGGCGTAAAAAAATGGGTTAAACTTAAAGATGTATCACCATATTTAATAAAAGCGACAATATATTCAGAAGATAAGAGATTCTATGAACACTATGGGTTTGATATACCTAGAATTATTAAATCTATTTTTATAAACATTAAATCGAATGACTTATCACAAGGTGCTTCAACAATAACACAACAGTATGCTAGGAATTTGTTTTTAACGTTTGATAAAACATGGGAAAGAAAAATAAAAGAAGCATGGTATGCTTTTAAACTTGAAACTCAGTACTCAAAAGATAAGATTTTAGAGGGTTACCTTAATAGTATAAATTATGGAAATGGTGTATTAGGAATAGAAAACGCTGCACACTACTATTTTAATAAATCTGCTAAAGATTTAAATCTAGCTGAAAGTACAATGCTTGCAGGTATACCTAAATCACCAAATAATTATTCTCCACTTAACAATTTAAAGATGGCTAAAAAAAGGCAAAAAAACATACTAAAAGTTTTATTATATAATAAAGTTATAAATTATAATGATTATAAAAACGCTTTAGATAAAAAGCTTTCATATTATGGAATTAAAGATAGTTTAAATTTAAAAACACTTTTATATTATCAAGATGCAGTAATGAAAGAATTAGAATCTTTACAAATAATCAGTGAGGAAAAAATTAGAGAAGAAGGAATAAAAATATATACTAATTTAGATATAAAAGCCCAAAAAGCATTAGAAGATAGCATTGATAAAAATTTAAAAGATAAAAAAGAAATGCAAACTGCTGCAATTATGATGAATCCTAAAAACGGAAATATAATTGCACTTGCTGGTGGCAAGGATTATTCTAAATCACAATTTAATAGAGCAACTGATGCTAAAAGACAAGTTGGTTCTACAATGAAACCAATTCTTTATTATGCAGCACTTGATAATGGTCTTACAGCATCTACAACGTTTGTTTCAAAACCAACTACTTTTAACTTAGATAATAAAAAGACTTATTCGCCTAAAAACTTTAGCAACAAATACCCAAATGATAAAATTACAATGGCTCTTGCAATTGCATACTCTGATAATATATATGCAATAAAAACGCATCTTTTCTTAGGAGAAGATATGTTAGTTAAATATGCTAATAAAATGGGTATTACAGAAAAATTAAACCCCAATGCATCATTACCACTTGGAACTAGTGAAATAAGCTTAAATGAGTTTATAAGTGCATATTCAGAGCTTGCTAATACCGGATATAAGGTAAGGGGGCATTTAATAAGTAAAATTGTTAATAAAGATGGAAAAACTATATATAATTATAAACAAGATAAGATAAGGGTTTTAAAAAAGGAGTATACTTATATCCTAAGTGATATGTTATCTAATACGTATGATAGTAGTTTAAGAAGCTACGTATCTCCTACATGTTTATCAATAGCACCTAGATTAACAAAAAAATACGCTGTAAAAAGTGGAACTACGGATTATGATTTGTGGACTATTGGTTATAATCCTGATGTTGTTTTAGGCGTATGGACTGGGTACGATGATAATAGGAAATTAAAAAAAGAATATAAGTATTCAAAAAATATATGGGCAAACGCAGTTGAAACGTATTTAAGAGATAATGAGAATAAGTGGTTTAAAAAGCCTGAAAATGTTAATGCTGTACTAACCGATTTACAAAGTGGAACCATTGCAACAAATCAATCTAAATATAAAAAAATCTTATACTACGTAAACGGAAGCGAACCACAAAAAAAGTGATTTTTAAAATCACTTTTTTAATTATTATCATTAATTTCATTTTCTTTTTCAATTATTTGAAGATTTTTGTAATCAATAATCTTATCCAAGCATTCAATTATTTGATCAATGGTAAACTCTCTTGCATCAATATTATACTTTTTTAGTAATTCAATACTTTTTTCTATATCGTTCATAATATTGCTCTCCTTATATTATTATTTAATTCCTTTATTTTTTCGTCTAAGATTTTAATTATTTCATCTTGGATTCTTATCATCGTAAGTCTTTCTGATAATTCTTTTCTTTTTTCTTCTTCTAAATCATATTTTATTATTTTTGAATATACTTTTTCTAAGTTAATTTCACCATTAACATACATCTTAGTTATCATAGATAGTGTCACACCGTTTTTAGGAATTTTATTTTTATTAGCAAATTCTACAATTGCTTTTTTCTCACTATCAGTAATGGTACGCATTCCATTTTCACTATTAATTCTCGTAACTGTATTATAATATAATCTAATATCTCTAGGACTATCAATAGCATTTAATACAATTTTTCTATAAAACAATCGACTTTTTTCTCTAGATATATTTATTCTTAATACTCTATTAAGTATTTTAGGTTCCATTGCGGTTACAAAATAATAAGTTACAATATTTAATTCAGTATTTTGTTTTGTCTCTGGATTTTTTACACCTTCATCGAAGGCTTTATCAATTTTATTAATGACTTCTAGCACATAATTCCAAGCTTCACTGGCATGAATATCAACCATGTTTTTATATTCTTTATATATTTCTGGATAAAGATTTTCCAAATCTAATAATAGCTTTCTAAATTTACTTTCACTTATGTTATTATTTTCGCAAAATGATTTAAGACCAATTGAATCATCAGAAAAATACATTGTAATATATTTACCATAAGTTTGATATTCTGATTTTTTTTGATCTAATGCGTTTCGTTGTCTTATAATTTCTTTATTATATTTTATCATTTCATCTAAGTCGTCTGGCATACCTTTTTCAATTATACCTAAATCAGCCGCAACCTCATACATTTTTCTAGTTCGCTTTTCTAGCGGAACCAATTGTAATGCATCTTTGTTTTTCTTAAGTACTTTAACAATAATATCAGCAGTTAAATACTTTTCAGGAATATAATCCAACCTAATGGTTTCATATTTGCTTACATATAAATCTATTAATTCAGAAGTAATATATTTTTCTAGTTTTGAAGTAGTTAAAACTTGTTCAATGACCCTAAAATTTTCTTTTATACAGTCATAAACGAATTCTACACTCAAAAACCTTTCTGGAACAAATATTATTATTTCAGGGTCATTCTTAATAATATAATCTTTATATTTATCAGGATTGTTTATTTCAATCTTTTTATATTTTTTTATAATAGATGGATTAATATCAGCAAGCGCTTCAAAAACATTTGGATGTCCGCTAATAAAGTTTCCAATATTAGCATTACCAACTATCTTGGCAGTAAATAGTTTGTTCTTGTAACAAAAGTCAAACAACTCTTTATTCATATGATCTATTACTAAATCTTCTACATCTTTTATTATAAAATACATACTTCTTGTCTTATATGATGCATAACCTTCAAAAGCAGTTTTATCATGTTCTTTAACCTTTTTTAATAGATTTAAGACCATTTCTCCATTAAATGCTTTTGATGGAATATATTTTACAAAAGATGGGTATTTAAACAACATCATATTAAGCGTTTTTTTATCAAAATATCTAACCGGCATTTTTGATAAAACTTTTCTTAAATTAATCATATTATGTGTTAATGAATAATTTAGTGTATAATTCCACATTTTTTTATTTGTTTTAGATAAAGGCATACTTAATATATTAAAGCAATCTTTTTCAAAAAACTCAATATACATTTCGTTTTCAGCGTCTTCTTTACTTACGTTATCTAAATATAACGTAGGATTTTCATCCTTAATAATTTTCGCATATTTACTTTTGAAAATTCCTTCACCAAACAAATCGATAAACCTTTTTTCAGACAGATGTTTTGCTGCAATCTTAACTAATTCATCATCAATAACACTTGAATCTAGTCCTTTAAATATATTATTATATTCACCATATTTTGGTATAACTACTTTTAAATAGTGGTTTTTAACATTATTATTCATATACTTAAAAAAATCATCATTTTCAAGAACGTAGCTTTTCATGTCATCATTGCGTTTTTCATAGTAAATATGTTTAATAAGTCTTATATATGCACTTTCTAATAATCTACTATAATCAATCTCGTTTGCATCCCAACTTTCTAACAATTTTAGATGATCGCTAGTTAAATAAAAGATAATATTTGGGTCTTTCTTGATTAATGAAATTATAAATTTTCTATCAATAATAGTATCAGGAAGCTTGTTCAAAATAACTTTTGGATTTTTTAAAACAAATGACTGAATTTCTCTTATAGAAAAATCATTAATATTGAATGCATCTATGTAGTTTGGATTAGTAAGTATTATTTCAACAATTATAGGTTTTGATAAAATAGATACATCAAACTTAGCCGGAAATGAGTCATTTTGCTTAACATATTCAAGTATAAATTGTCTAAGTTCTTCGTATTCCATACTACCACTCCCTAGTATAATATAATTATACCATAATATAAGCTAGAAAACAAAAGAAAAACGGCTATACTAGTCGTTTTTCTTGTTTTCTTTTTCTTTGTCTTCTAAGGCCTTTTTCAATTCTTTTTTTGTCATTGATTCATAATTTTCAATGCCTTCATCCTTAGCTATTTTTCTTAACTTCTCAATCGTTAAATCATCTAACATTTCATCTTCTGGCATTTTACCATTTTCTGCTAAATAATCAATTTGTTCTTTTGTAAGAGTTTCGTGTTCTAGCAAACTATTTGCTATTAAATCTAATAAATCTTTATTCTTTTCGATTATTTTTTTAGCTTTCTCATAGCATTCATTAGTTATTTTTCTTACTTCATTATCTATTTCAAGTGCTACTTGATCTGAGAAGTTTCTATTCTTATTATAATCTCTACCCAAGAACGATGAACCTTCTGGTGTTTCTAATTGAACAGGTCCTAAACTAGACATACCATATTCAGTTACCATACTACGAGCTATTTTAGTAGCCTTAGAAAAGTCATTATGTGCTCCTGTAGTTATTTCACCAAAAACAACTTCTTCTGCCACACGGCCTCCTAAAAGCCCCATTATTTGTTCTAATAATTCAGTTTTTGTAGCAGTATATTTTTCTTCTTTTGGAAGCATTAAATTATATCCTCCGGCTTGTCCTCTAGGTATAATTGTAACTTTTTGTACATCATTTGCATTATCTAATTTAATACCTAACACTGCGTGACCTGCCTCATGATATGCAACCAACTTCTTCTCCTCAGGAGTATACTTTTTAGTAACCTTTGCTGGCCCCATAATTACTCTATCAATTGCTTCATCTATTTCAGACATTGTTATTTTGCTTTTTTCTCTTCTTACAGCAAGAAGAGCAGCCTCATTAAGTAAGTTTTCTAAATCTGCTCCAGAAAAACCAACGGTTCTTTTTGCTATATTACTTAAATGTACAGATTTTGCTAACACTTTGTTTCTAGCATGGACTTTTAATATTTCTTCTCTAGCAGCCTTTTCTGGAAGTGCAACTGTAACTTGTCTATCAAACCTTCCTGGTCTTAAAAGTGCAGGGTCTAGTACGTCTGGTCTATTTGTTGCAGCGATAATGATAATACCTTCATTTTCACCAAACCCATCCATTTCTGTTAATAATTGGTTAAGTGTTTGTTCTCTTTCATCATGTCCACCACCAATACCAGTTCCACGTTGTCTACCTACTGCATCAATTTCATCAATAAATATTAAACATGGTGCATTTTGTTTAGCTTGTTTAAACATATCTCTAACACGTGATGCACCTACACCTACGTATAACTCAACAAAATCAGAACCAGATATAAAGTAAAAAGGTGCATTGGCTTCTCCCGCTACAGCTTTTGCTAATAATGTTTTACCAGTTCCTGGAGGACCTACTAAAAGTACTCCCTTAGGAATTCTAGCGCCTAACTTTGTAAATTTCTTAGGACTTTTTAAGAAGTCTATTAATTCTTGCAACTCTTCTTTTTCCTCAGGTAAACCAGCTACATCTTTAAATGTTATTTTACCAGTGTCAGGATTAAGTTTAGCTTTGCTTCTTCCAAAATCTAATGCTCCTTTTTGACCATTTAATTGTCTTGTAAAGAACCAAAAAGCTACCCCGATTAACAACATATATGGCGCAACGTTTACTAAGAATATAAACCAAGTTGATGACGAAGGATCTGCTTTAGATACAATCTTAAAATCTTTTTCTTCACTTGCATCAACAATTTTATCAATAACAGAATCTGTTAAGGGTGTTTTTACCCTAAATTTATATTTCTTGTTTGCCTTTTTATACTTACCTTCAATTTCATAAGTATAAGAACTAGTACTAGGTGTAATAACAACTTCTACTATTTTGTTATTATTTAACGCCTTATTAAATTGGTTATATGTTAACGTCTTAGTATCATCACTCATAAAGTTATAAAAGAACATAATTGATATACCAATTATCAATAACATTATATATGGAAACATACTTTTTTTAATATTTTGACTATTTTGATTCATTTTCCTTTTCCTCCTTGCAATACTTTAATATTATATCATAATTTCCTTCTTTTGACTTATCATATTTAGATTTCTTTAAGCCTGGTATCCATAAAATATTTCCAATGCTATCTACAACAACAGGATAGTTTTTTCTATCACTTATGTTTACTTTTTGATCAATAAAAATATCTTTAACTTTTTTACTACCTTTTAAATTTAGTATTTCTATTTTATCACCATCTAATTTATTTCTAACATATAATGGCAAGCTTATATCTTTACTATTAAACACCGCTGTATAATTGGAATTATTTTCTTTTTTATTCATTCTTTTTATAGTATATCCATTTGGTAAAGATACATAATCATCTAGCACAAAACAATAATCATTATATATCTTTGATTCCTCGAAATATATCTTATTATAGGATTTTACTATCCTTTTTTGTTTAGGCATTGAATTAATAACGTTAGACTTCTTACTCATTACCATTTTAAATATAACCTCTACATGAGTATCAGTAATATCTTTTATTTCATCTTTATAATTAGCTTTTAAATATAATTCTATTATTTTTTTAATTAATAAGCTATCTTGATTTTTTATCTTTTTTACGTCAATTTCATTATTAGATATACAAGTATGATACACACCCTTTGCAACGTTTGTAACATAATCATCATACTCCCTTAATTTTTTTGAAAAA
>CADBMO010000113.1 GCA_902795755.1 uncultured Erysipelotrichaceae bacterium
AGTAGCTTTATCGATCGCTTTTTCTATTTCATCACTAATTATTTTAGTTTTATTTTCAGTTAATGTTTTCATGCCAGCATAATCTTGTTTTAATACATCCATTTGTTTTTGTAAATCTTCTATAGATGTATAAATAGCACCTAATTTATCGACAGCACTTTGTATTTCTTTACTATCTACATCAATATCTCCAGAATTCTTTCTAGCAATTTCCTCATATTCATTAATAACTTTATGCGCGTTAATTTCATATTTAAGTCTTGTTATTAATGATAAAAATGATGCATATAGAGCATTTTCATCAACGTAATATTTTCTTACCCTATAAATAAAACCAATTAATTCATAATGATCACCATTTGACATAATTTCATCAACAATTCCCATATAAATTGATTTATCATTAAATAATCTATACATACCAAGTGAATCTATAACTTTATCAGGATTAAAATAGTCATCTAAATAGTAATCTAATAATCTTAAAAATACACTAACATCAACATCATTTTTTTCACTTATAACTATTTTTTGATATATTTGTTTAACATTATCTATATATCTTTCAGTATCAATATCACGATCATGTTCAGCAAATTTATCAAGTATTTGAATCAATAAGTCATAACTACAAAAACTATTTCCTTTTTCTATAGAATCTTTTAAAAAGTTTGCATAGTCATCTTTTGAACTATTTTGATAGCTTTTAATCTTATTCTTATATTTTCTCATCAGTTCATTTTCTGTAAAAATAGCCATAACAAATCCCCCTTATCTATTTTTTAATATGGTATATTTAATACCATTATCATCCATATCTACTTTATCAATTAATGGTAACGAATCAGTAAAGGTAGTAAAACCTTCTACTTTATATAAATCATAATAATATGTTGCAAGTGTTTTTGGTAAATCAACAGATTTTATCATAAAAGGATCTATCTTTGTTTCTTCTACTATAAAATCATCATGATTCCTATCACAAAAATGCTTTATAACCTTTTGCCCATATTCTTCGTCATATGGAACGTATAAATATTCATTTTTTACTTGCCTTGCAATACCCTTTTTTATTCTGTATTTCATTTTTATTTTATTATCATCTGCTATTATCATATTTAAATTCGTTGTGGTATATCTATCTCCTGATAGATTAGTACCACTTAAAATATAATGATTCGGTGCAGTTTTAATTTTATCTTGTAATACAGTTCCTAAAAACTTTTCACTATAGAAGTTTACAAGTTTTTCTTCGTCATCACTTAAAGATAAATCAGGCTCAGCAAACCATACTAATTTATCGTTATCCCTAATTGAATTATCATTTAAATACTTATTTAAACCATAATGACATTTATAAATAACGTTATTAACATAAGCTTCTATATCAATATAATCATTTTCTATTATAAGACTACAATCTATTAAGTTAATATTATCATCATTTACGTAACTAGCTTTTATACTATATTCGTTACCTTTTACTTTCTTTAACGTAAATGGTATTTGTAATATAGCTGGCAATCCATACCCGTTAGATAAACGCATTAAATACTTATCGTTTATACCATGAATACTTATAACTTTAAATTCTTCTTTACGAAAATATGATATTAACTCTGAAAAAACCTTTTCTAAATATGGTTTAATATCATTTAATGAGTTATATTTTGCTTCACTATTTAAAAGACTTGTTAAATAGCTTTCTTTTTTCTTAGGTTCCTCGCTTTTTAACTCAATTATAGTCTTTAAGCTTTCTTTAGAATAATCATCAAAAAACTTAATTTTGTCATTATCCTTTTCTTCTTCATATAATTCTATTACTTTTTTTAAAAACACGTCAAAGTATTCTGAATTATATTCATATCCTAAACTCTCATCTTTACCATAGGTAACTCTTAAACCTACAAAAGAAGGAACTTTTGAAGATTTACTTTGAGCAAGATCGTAAAAGTAAATCATAGAAAGATCCTTCATTTTGCTTATTTCATATAACTTTTCTTGCCCCATAATTATTCATCTTCTTTTTTTCTTCTAGGTGTAAATTTCTTTACTACTTTATGGTCATGAGTTATTGGATGACTATCTACAAACTTTTGAACATCAATAATATTATTTATACTTTCATCATAAGCATCATATTCTTCATTTATAGCATCGAGCGTTTTTCTATCTTCTAATATTCTTTCTTGAACTGTTTTTTCAGCGTTATCTAGTGCTTCGCGTGCACTTCTAATATTATCAGTTATTTTTTCAAATGTTTCAGTATAAAGAGTTCCCTTAGATAAAATATCAATAACTTTCTCAGCATTCTTTTTAGCAGTTTCTGCATTTTTAACCGCTACTTCATTTATAGCATCAGCAAGCATACCTTGTTGTTCTATTCTTATTTTTTGAAAAGCATTTTGAACAGCATCACGTGCTTCTATTTTAGTTTGCACTAGTCCATTATTAATCATTTCTTCATAATTAATAACAGATATCATATCATTATTAGTTCTAATTTTAGCTTGTTCAATTCTTGACTTACCAAATAAGAAACTTTTTTGAACTCTTTCTAATGCTCTATCTACTAACATTAATAGTGTTTTAGCATTAGTTAATTGTTTTGAAATCATATCACTAGGATTAGTTTTAGATTGTTCTTCTAGTTCTTTTATAACGTTTTGTTCATATTCATCTCTTTGAACTAAACCGATTTTATATGCATATTCAAGCGTTCTTACAAACGGTATTACACTTTCAATTATACGATTATTTAAATCAATTGATATCAAAGTATTGTTCTTTTGTTTTTCCATATCACTTGCAATCTCATCAATTTGTTGAAAGTACATTTCAGTTACATCTTTTTCTGTTTTTGCAAGTAATTCTTCTCTAGCTTCCACAACTTTGTTTCTAGCCTTTTTAAATAACTTAAATATACCAGTTTCTTTTACTGCTTTTGGTGCTTCAAGCATCTTTTGTTCTTTAGGATCTGCAAACGTTGCTAAATTCTTTATGTTATTATTTAATCTAACGTTGTTTACTTTTTCAGTTTTTACTAATCTTTCTAGTTCTTCTATCTTGTCTTTTTGTGCAGTTATAATATCAGAAGTATAATGCATTATTGTAATTGGATTATTAAAATCCATTCTTTCAAATGGCAATATTCCTTCTTCATTAATAACGTCACTAGTTGCTATTTCAGTAGTATCTACCTTTTGGACAGCAACCTCTTCTATTTCTTCTGGCTCAATAATTACTTCGTTTTCATCATTAAAATTATCCATAGCCAATCCCTCCTTTTGGTTTGCCGCTTATACTATCACAAAAACCTATAAAAGTCAATAAAAAAAGCTAGTTTTATAACTAGCTTTTAAACCTACTGATTTTTGGTTTTTAATCCCTTAATTTTTTTATTAATCTTTAGCGTGTCATCATAATATTTTTTTCTTTGTTCTTCATTTAAACCAAGTACTTTTTGTTCTACGTTACTAGAAGCAAGCACAATATCCTCAATTGATATTTCATTATTGTTTTTGCTCAATAATAATTCATATGCTTCATATAAAAACTGTTCTATTTCTGGGTTTAAATCTACTAAATTACCAACTACTTTTGGATATCTATTACACAAATCCTTAAATTCGTTAGGAAATAATTCATTTAATATATCAAAAAGTAGTTGAAATAAAACTTTGTCCTTTTTCTTATTATTAGAGAACTCTTTAATAATATTAGAATAAAACGTTTCCTTGTCATAAAAATCTAGGAAAGTATATTCAAGTGCGGTATATCTATTAGCATCTTGAATTACTCTTTCATCAACCGTTAAAAGTGATCCTACTAATTCATCTTTATTAGTACATACTACAGGTAATTCTTTGTACTTTCTAGAAAGAAGTTCCATCTCTTTTTTGTTTCTTAAAGTAGGATTTAAATCTTTTATAGCTTCAAATTCACTTGCAATTTCATCAGAACATAATAATCTTTTTCGGTTTTTTAAATCTAGTAAAGATTCATCAACTACTTTATCAAGTCCAAATAAAGCACCCATTAATCTTCCTTCTGCTGATATACTCTTTGATAACTTGTTTTTAAATTTAGTATATAACTTTTTATCATTTTCTATTTTAGATACATATTCATTAATCTTATTTGCATCAAAGTCTTTTTTAAACATTTCTTTTAAGATTTTAAATGGTACATTATAATTACTTAAATAATCTGATAAAGAATAATATCTAACTTTTAAGCCATTAGTTGGATCACATACATAGTATCCAGATTCCAAACTAACAAGTAGTCTTGCGTGATTATGCACATCTTTACTTGTTGATTTTAATTCATAATATTTTGAATTAATTCCTACCCTTATTAGCAATTCCATCAATAAATACGAGTAACCACCACATAAAATATAATCATTGTATAAAACTTCGTTTATTGAAGTTTCACTATTTGTATGTTCTGTATCTTTTCTTTTTAAATATGGTTTAAAACTAACAACTATTTTATAACATGCAATAAACTTTTCAAGTTCGCTAATATCAGATATTCTTATGTTATCTACCATCATATCTAATATTTCATTTATTTCTTTTATTTCAGATATAGTCGCTGGTTTTGTACCATATATTTCAAAACTATCATATATAAAACCTACGTGTTTATCATCTATATCAATGTCTTTTAATTCATTATAATTAGTGCATTGTAATATAATATCATTTTTAATACCTTTACTACGTAAGTATTCAATAATTATTTTTGCCCTTTCATAGTATTTATTACTATCAAATTCCTTACTTACACTAGTTGTTCTTCCTATAATGATACCATCCGTTTTCTTAATATTTTTTATTGCCTCATCAATTTCTTGTTTTGTTATATCACATAACAAAAATAATCCGTTTTTCTTAGCTACCATCTTATATTCCCCCTAAGTGGGAATTATAATATCACACAATTATTCTTAGTGCAAGAAAAAAATGCTAAATTAGCATTTTATACATGTTTAAGTAATTCTTTAAACTCTAAATATCCAAATTCTGCGTTCAAATGACCACCACCAGAAATTACGTATTGTTTATCAGTAATGGCATCTGCAAACTCTTTTTCAACGTCATATTTAACATATGGATCATTATCAGAATAATAACAAATAATATCATCACAATAGCTTTTTATATCGCTTAAATTATCTAAAAACATACTACTGTTTACTTTATCAAAATCGCCACCATCTACCTCATAATTATTAAATCCACAAATAAGCACTAACCTCTTAACTTTTATTTTGTGTTCTATTAAAAACTTACATATGAATACTGGAGCAATAGAATGCCCATAAATAATTGTGTTTTCATTAATTAAACCAGCATTTAAATAGCAAGTCATAATTTCATTCCAAGTATCATAGTTTTGATACCCTACACCACTTGGTAAATCTGGTGTATAAACTGATAATTCTTTTTGTTCTAACTCTTTTCTAAGCCATGGTATCCAGTTGCTAAATGGGCTTGCAAAACTACCATGCATTATAAAATAATTATTCATTATTATTCCTCCTTTTTAATATAATATTTATTATTTCTTCTTTAGTATCTCCATAAATTGGGCAAGCAGCCGCAACATCATGACCTTTACCACCAAAGCTTTCTGCTACCTTTCTTACGTTGATTCCATCTTTAATACTTCTAAATGATATAGAATCATGATCCATTGCCATCATCATAATAAAATCAACGTCATAATTAATACTTCTTAAGTACTCTGCTAAATCACTACGATATTGATAATCAATAAATATAATACCAGCTTTTAAACCATTTATTTCTTTTATTACTATTTTACTTGCATAGTTTTTAAGTGTTTCGAGTGATATTTTTTTCTTATTTTCAATTAGCATTTTCTCAAAATCATCGTATTCAAACGATTCTTTTTTATTTAATAATTTATCATAAATAAGCTTTATGTATCCTTCTTGACCAATTGAATCAAAAAGTAGTGCTAGCTCATGTGATTTTTCATTATTATATATATTTTTCCATTCCCAAGTATCGTGTTGTCTTGTTAGTTCTACAAACTCAGCAACATCATTTCTTTCCTCAAGCAATTTTTCATTTACTAAGTATTCATAAAACAAACTTGTTCCACAGCATAATCCTTTATCATTAGAAATCTTAATCTTAATAAATGGGTATTTATCTTTATAAACATTATAAAACGTTTTATGATGATCAAATACTTTAAACTTACCTTTTATTTTATCATTACTTATAACTTTTTCTACTACTTCCTCACTAGGGCATAAATCAGTAACATATACCATATCATAATCATATATTTTATTATTATCAATGTAACTTAATATTCTATTATTTATGTCAAAAGTTTCGCATAATTCATATGTTACATTATCAAATGCTAGTTTAGATAAAATAGCTTCTCCCATTCCATCAATATCACTTCTATGAGTAAATAATAAAACATTCATAAAAACCTCCTATTATTATATAACCTTAATTTCACTATTATAAATATACTTTGCAAGCACATCAGCTTTCTCATTATCTTTAGTAGTTAGTATTCCTAAACTAATAATATTGTCTTCAAATTCATAATCTTTATAAAAGCATTCTTCTTCAACATTAGTACCAAATATTATCTCTAGTACTTTTTGATTGCCACTACCTAAAAATTTATATTTATTACCTTCATACACTAAATATTTTAACTCTTCTTTATAATTCAAATTTTCTACAATTTTTCCAATGTATGAAACTTCATCATCTAATATCACTAGTATAACGTGATTACTTAATACCGCTTTATAGTATACCTCATCTTCTTTTTCAATGGTATTATACTTTGTTAAACTTTGAACATCATATTCATTATCATTTATTTTTATTCTTTTATTAGTAATTATTTTATCTATTAAGTCTTGCATTAGTCCCTCCACCAACTAAATTATAACATATATTAATTATAAAAATCATAAATTATGGTATAATAATAAGGCAAGGTGATAATATGAATGGTAAGTATAACTTAATAATAAACGATTTATCAGATAAATATAAATTAAGTAATGATGAAAAAAAAGAATTTATTAACATAATCAAGGATATATATAATCATTATGAGTTTAAAAAACGTGCTAAGAAGAATTTTAAACATCATGGCAATACCACTTTAAGTGAGCACTTATTAGAAGATGCTATTAAAACATATAAAATGTCTAAAATGGTAAAAGCGGAAGATTATGACATAAACGTTGCGGTTACTATAGCAATGCTTCATGATATGTATGTTTTACCTTGGCAAAATAGTACCGTTAAAATAAAGAATTTTTTTAATAAACATGGTTTTAGACACCCAGTTGAAGCTTGTATTAACGCGATTAACTGGTTTCCAGATTTATTTAAAGATAAAAACAAGGCTGAAAAAATAATAGATGGTATAGTGCATCATATGTATCCACTACCCGTATCCAGATTTGTTGATAGCAAGAAAAATACGGCCGAACTGCAAAACTTTGCAAAAGTTAAAAACATATCTGATGAGCATCTTAATATGATTATTGAATCTACTAAAAGAGGTAAAATTGGTAGAATATCTTTTGCTAAACCAAAATATAAAGAAGGAAAAATAATGAGTCGTGCTGATAAAAAGGTATCTAAAGGACAATTTGACAGCATAGAGAGCTACAAAGCACTTATAACTGGAAAAAATAAGAAGCTAAAAACTAATTAGCTTCTTTTTTATTGCTCTTATTATAGTTAGTATTGAAGATGCAAATAACATTCCAGATACTATACCTAAAATTACTTCACCAGTAATTATTCCTTGATTTAATGCTTCATTAGTATTTTTAAGCACTAAGTTTTGCATCATGTAAAACAAACTACCACCAGGTACTATTGGTATTAAACCAGTAAGAGTAAATATGGTCGTTGGGCACTTAAGTATAATTGACATAACGTTTGCATACATTCTAGTTACCACCGCACATACTGCAGATGATAAAAAAATGTTGTTAGAGTATTTATATGATAAATAATATGCTAAATAGTTTAATAAACCACCTATTGTTATATAAATATACTTATTTTTATTAGCCTTGAATACCATACCAAAACCAAGACTACCAATTGATGCGTATAATAAATTTATCATAATAGACCTCCTAACATAATTAAGGAAAGTCCTACTCCAGCACCAACAACAAGTGCTAAAAATAATCCTTCGGTAAACCTACCAAGACCAGACATAGTATCTCCTTTAAATATATCATTTATTGAAATAAACATAGAAAGCCCTGGTATTAATAACATTATGTTTCCTATTATTATTTTATCAAAGTTATCTGCAAGCCCAATTTTAACAAATAATATTGACGTTATTCCTATTATAAAACTAGAAATAAAACTATTTATTAAAGCATTAATATGTGTATGGCTCATAAACTGATTATAAGCACATAAAACAACCGCTATTAAAAGTGATATTATTGCATCTTTATAATTACCACCAAAAAACAAAGTAAAAGCAGGCGCCGCAATCATACCACCAATAATTGGCATTACTTTATACTTACCCTTAAAGCTATCTATTTGTTTTAACACTTCTTTTCTAGGTATATTTTTATTACATATATTTCTAGATAATTCATTAAGTTTTTCTAATTGATACAAATCTTTATCAATATGCATAATTCTTCTAGATTCAGTATATGACTCATCTTCTTTTCTAATGGTTACAATGATTAATGAGTTCATCGCAAACACTTCCATATATTTAATACCATAACCTTCTAGTATGTACTTTATTGTTTCCTCTACCCTTGATATTTCCGCTCCACACTTAAGCATACGTTCACCAATATCAAGTGATAAACTAAGTATTTCTTTTAATTTATACTTCATAAAATCACTTCCTGTTATAAAAGTATCTTTTTAATATCATCCCAGCTATATACTCTAATTACATCGTTTTCTTCCAACTTTTCATCACTTATTTTTTTATTGTGATAACAAGTAAATAATATTTTGGTATTAGCATTTTCTAAATTATCTATCTTATCATCTATTTTTATATCACATTCTATTACCTTCTTATCATCAGAAAAAATAAATTTTTTTGGATCTAAAAACGGAAGATTTTTATATAAAAAATTAAATTTATGCTCCAAAAATTTTGCACTAAATGAAACATCATCTTTATACACATACGCAGAACATATGTATACATCATAGACTTCATTTAGTTCTTTTAAAACCTCATAGCAATTTTTATTTAAATTACAATAATCATATATGTTTTGAGTAATAAAATATTTTGTATACTCATTCATTTTTTCTTCTGGTACTAGATCTTGAATATAATATCCTTTAACATCATCTATTGTATGATTTGAATTTAAATAATCATTTATAACCTTAATCCAACCAGATTGGTCTACGATTACATCGTCTAAATCTATCATTATTCTCTTTTTCATATTTAACCTACCTTTGATGAACATCTATTTGGTTATATGGCACTTTAATACCTTCTTTTTCCAAAATGGTCATAATAATACCTAATGCATCTCTTCTAACTTGTACTTTTTTAACTGGGTTACAATAAACCTTTATTTGATATTTTATAGAAGAATCCGCCAAATCATTTATTCCCCTATATTCACAGTTATCTACATCATTATGTTTTTTAATTTCATTTACTATTTTATCTATGACATTTATCGCGCTTTTAACTTCTAAATCATAAGATAAAGGAACGTCAATGTTTATTAAATTAGAAACAACTTCTACCTGTTCTATTTTTCTATTTGATATGGATACTATATTAAAGGTATTAACATCTTCTAATTTAGTTGTTTTAAGTCCTATTGAAAGTACCTTGCCAATTATATCCTCATATTTTATAACATCCCCAACTTGATAATATGAATCCGAAATAATATCAAATCCTTTAATAATATCTTTAAGAGCATCTTGTATTGCAAAACCTAATATAATACTAATTACTCCTACACCTGCTACCATAGATGTTACATTTATACCATGAATTTGTAGAATTATTAAAACATCTATTAATATAATTACATATCTCAAAATATTTCTTACTAGTCTTGTATAAGTGTTAATTTTTTTGCTTTTTGAAACTCTTTTACCTGCGGTACCTTTAAATATAATAAAAGATATTGTTTTATATATTATTAAACTTATTAATATTGTAAGTACTGATCCAAATAATCTTATAAACCATTCTTCTTTAAATAAATTCATCATAAATACCTCCTATGATTCATTATGCATATAACCAGTAATTGTATATATTATTCTGTTTTTCCCATTTGATAATATCAATTTTTTACCATCATATTTAATAACTTTATATTTAGTTGTATTACCTTTATTAAAATGAATCAATTCTTTTTTAAATGGATTATAAATATAATACTGCTTTAATGTCTCTTCATATATACCTTCATTTGTATTTGATAATCTAAATATGTGATATAACTCATATTTATATGACGACTCATAGCATAAACCTAAGTAACATTCATCTGATGAGTTATCAGTGGTTTCTTTATATGTTCTTGCCATATACTTATTTTTAAAAGGTGGTAACGTAACAAAGTTTAATACTACAATAATAATAAATAATAATTGTATTATCTTAAGCTTAAACTTTTTCTTATTTATGATAGGCAAAACAATATTATCTATAATAATTAATAGTAATAATACTATTAAAAGTAAACTAATATAAAAACCATTATCAATAAAATCTATATAACTAATATTTCCCATATCATTATTAAAGTAAAATGAAGATATTCTAGCCTCGTTAAAGGGCAATGCTCTTTCGTTTAAGTTTGGTACTAATATAAATACAAATAATAATATAAATACATTTATAAACATACTTAAACTAATCATTTTTTCTTTTTCATTATACTTATTCTTTCTAATTATATTATAAATAGAAAGTGGATAAATAAGGTAATGCAAATCAAATAATATACGCAGTTTTTTGCCTAATTCATAATTACTTACTCCATATGATATTGGAGTTAATAGCATCTTAAACATTAATGCGTATCCAAGTATTATTAATATATATAAAATGAATTTAATTTTAAACTTACTTTTAAAATTAAATACACAAAATATGCCAAGCATTATTATATATAGCGGTAATAATATAGTTACGATTAAAGATACTACATCTCTATCTCCTGAAATTATATATGTTCCTTGGAAAAACATAACGCCTATTATTCCTGCTAATAACAAAAGCACTACGTTTGTTTTTCTATAATTATTTAAAATAAACTTCTTCATAAAATCACCTATCGATATTATAACACTATTATAAAAAAATAAAAACGTCATAAATGACGTTTATATTTACTATGGGGCGGAGTAAGGGAATCGAACCCTTGAATGCTGGTGCCACAAACCAGTGTGTTAACCACTTCACCAACTCCGCCATAAACAAATTGCAATAGTATTTTAACAAACATATAAAATAAAATCAATACTTTTAATAAAAATCAATTATTTTTATAACACTTATAAAATATTGATATATTTAATCAAATTAAACTGGTGTATAATTTATATATAGGAAGTGATAATATGGAATTAAAGACTTTAATAAGTGAAGAAGAGTTAAAACATAGAATTATAGAACTTGGTAAAGATATTGAAAAAGACTATAAGGATAAAGAGCTAGATTTAATATGTATTTTAAAAGGTTCTATGATTTTCACTGCTGATTTAATGCGTGCTATTAATAAAAACGTAAAATTAGATTTTGTTAGGGTTGTTAGCTACGACGGTGAAACTAGAAAAGATATCGATGTTATGAAAACAATTATTCCTAAGATTACAGGAAAAGATGTATTACTTGTTGAAGACATTATAGATAGTGGTTATACAATGAAATTTTTGATACCTGAGTTAAAAAAGCAAAAACCAAATAGTATAAAAGTATGTACTTTACTTGATAAGCCAGAAAAAAGGATTATTCCTTTTAAAGCCGATTATGTAGGATTTGATATTGGAGATGCATTCGTACTTGGTTATGGTCTTGATTATAATCAAGATTATCGTAATTTACCATATGTTGCATATAAAGATGATGAAAAAGTAAAAGAAAAACCATATGTTAAGATACCAAAAAAATAGACAATCATTGATTTTTAATTCAGTATATGATAACATAATAACAATTTTGTTTGAGGGAGATTATTATGGAAGTAAGCAAAAAAAACAAAATTAAGGCAGGTGCACTTGCTGCACTAATTGCTCTTACAATGACTGGATGTATGAATGAGTTGGCTGCAGATGAAAACTACGACGTTGTTTCATATTCAGCAGATGAAGATTCAAATATTAAAAACGGACTAACTCAAGAACTGAAAGTACCTGGTGAGTCATTTACTCTAAATACGTACTATAACTTTGATACTGCATCAAAAAGAGAATGGAGAATTACGTCTGATAAATCTTTAAGCATTGAAGTTAATAC
>CADBMO010000114.1 GCA_902795755.1 uncultured Erysipelotrichaceae bacterium
AAAAAAGTAGTATGGTAATTAAACCATACTACTTTTTAAAACGTCTTCTTTCATTTTTTTAACCGTTTTCATTATTTTTTCTTCGTCATAATTATCATCAACAAAACCAATCTTCTTTTTAAATATTTCATACTCTTTAAGTATTTCATCATCTTTTGTCCCTTTACTTAAAAGATTAGCATATGCCTCAAAAGCTATTAAATTAGAGATGAAAAAACTTTCGTTAGGATACTTATGAATCATTTCTTTATAATAATAAGAATTAACTATTTCATCTTTTGTCATTTCTTTAATATTTATTGGTTTAAATATTTTATAATATTCTTCTTTTTTATATTTTAGAAGGGTAGTAGGACAATAACACCATCTATCTGCTTCTACCCACCAATGAAAAGCATGATCTATCCCAAACGATATTATGTAATCAATTCTATCACCACGAACCATTTTTGCATTATCAAACGCAGAAGATAAAATCATACTTCTTTCATAACATTGTCCTGGATTTATTAATGGCTTTAAGTATTTCATATAAACGTTTGCAGGTATTGCACCATGGTAATATTCTCTTAATTTATCATATACTTCATCACCAAAAGGTAATATATTACCTTTTGCACAAGATTTAGTCAGTTCAAATTTAATTTTATTTATTTGAAGCTTTTCTTTTAATGTCATGTAATCCCCTTCTTTTTAGGCGATATATTATCAAAATTATTAATAAAAGTCAAATACACTTTACATATTACCTTTGCTTTCTTTGACCTTTATCTACTCATTTAGTATAATTATTATGGTGATTTGTATGAAAAAAGTTACTATTTTACTTAGTCATTTGGGTTATGGTGGAATATCTAATTCAGCTGTTACACTATGTAATTCACTGGTAGATAATTATGAGGTTGAAGTACTTAGTGTCTATAGATTATATAACGAACCAGTTTATGATTTAGATGAGAGGGTAACCATTACCTACATATCAAATGATAAACCTAATAGAATGGCAATGAAACATTATTTAAAACAAAAAAATTATAAATTATTTTTTAAGGGGATATCCCCAAGAATTAAAAGTGCGTACATAAGGCGTGAAACAACGGCTAAGGCACTTAGAAAACTAAAAACAGATGTTATTATATCTACTAGTACATTGTATAATAGATTAGTATCTAGATACGTTAGTAATGATACTAAAAAAATAGCATGGGAACACGTACATCATAATGATAGTATAAGATACGTAAATAAATTATTAAGATCAGTTAAGGGCATGGATTACTTAGTATGTGTATCTGAAGAGCTAACTGATTACTATAAAACATACTTAGGTAAAAAAGTAATATTTATACCAAATAGTTTAGATAATATTCCTAATAAGTTATCTAAGCTAGATGCTAATAACATAGTATCGGTTGGTAAACTAATAAAAGAAAAAGGTTTTGATGATTTGCTAAACTTATTTAAGAAAATATCTACTAAATATCCAAATTGGAAACTAAACATAGTAGGTGATGGGTTAGAGAAAAATAATTTATTAGAATTATCTGAGGAACTAAAGTTAAATGATAAAGTAATATTTCATGGATATCAAGACAAACTATTTATAAATGATATTATGTATGATTCGTCTATCTTTGTTATGACATCTTTAACTGAAAGCTTTGGGCTTTCACTTATAGAAGCAATGAGCTATGGAATACCATGCGTTGCATATTCTTCTGCTCAAGGAGCAAATGAAATTATAGAAAATGGCGTTAATGGTTATATAATTGAAGATCGTAACGAAGAGGATATGATAGAGAAAATAGAGTTATTAATAGAAGATGAAAAGTTAAGAAATAAACTTGGTAAAAATGCTAGGAAAACAGCTAAAGAGTATTCAAAAGACATTAACATGAATACGTGGAAAAAACTAATTAACAGAAGGAAGTGATTGTATGAATTTATCAGTTATAGTTCCTTGTTATAACGAGGAAGAATCAGTAGAGATATTTTATAATGAATTAGTAAAACAATTAAATGATGAAAAGATTACTCATGAAGTGCTATTTATAAATGATGGATCTATTGATGATACAATGATAAAATTAGAGGGTTTATCAAAAAAAGATAAAAACGTTAAAATAATTAGTTTTTCTAAAAACTTTGGTAAAGAATCTGCAATGTTAGCAGGGCTAGAGCATGCTAGTGGTAAATACGTATCTATAATTGATGCGGATTTACAGCAACCAGTAGAAGTACTTATTAGTATGTACAAAAAATTAATTGATAATAAAGATTATGATATTGTTGCAGCATATAGAGAAAATAGGGATAATGAGAATAAGATTAAGACTATGTTAACACCATTATTTTATAAAATAATAAATAAAACATCTGAGATAAAGTTATTACCAGGTGCAAGTGATTTTAGGGTGTTTAAAAAAGAAGTTAAAGATGCAATAATCTCTTTAAAAGAACAATCAAGATTTTTAAAAGGAATGTTTTCATGGGTAGGATTTAATACTATATATGTACCTTATGAACCACTAGATAGAAAGTTTGGTAAATCAAAATGGTCTTTAATAAAACTAATTAAATATGCAATAGGTGGTATTGTATCATTTTCAACATTTCCACTTGCAGTAGTATTTGTAGTCAGTGCCGTTTTATTTATACTATCGCTTTTAAACGTATTATTTGGTATTTTTGGTATGAAAACTTTAATACTATTTTTATCAATAATCGGGTTAATGATAGGAGTTATTTCCTTGTATTTAATTAGGATGTACAAAAATAGTTTACAAAGACCACATTACATAATAAAGGAAAAGATAGGATTTA
>CADBMO010000115.1 GCA_902795755.1 uncultured Erysipelotrichaceae bacterium
CACCATTTAAAAATAACTAACTAGAAATAGTTAGTATTTTTTGTTATAATATGTTAAAGGAGAATCTAAGTATGAAGAAAGATATTGATTATAACTATATTTTAAAAAAAGAAACGTCTATTAGTAGGATATTAAAAAATATATTTTTAGTAGTTTTTTGTATCGGAATAATTATTATATCTATTTTTTTGGCGTTTGAAACAAAAAATGGCTTTGGTAATGAAGAACTATTAGTTGATTGTTTTGCAATTTTAATTATTGTTGTATTAATCGGTTTTTTATGCATTACCTTTGGCATAAAACCAATTATTAAATATTATAAAACTAAGAATATGATAAAACGAGGTAACAAGCTTGTAATTACTTTATCTAAGGTAACCTCAACATCAACTGGAAGTCGTACTTCAACTGGGGAATCTTCCACCGTTGATATAGAGTTTGAAAATGGTATATCATATGAAAAGCAAAATGGGTATGATAATTTGTTTGGTTTTAAAAATGATGTCAACGAAGGTGAGGTTTATTACGTTGTAAAACTAAACAATGAAGTAATTGATATATTAGACCCAAATAAATATAATTACAAGTAAATAAAAAAAAGGCTTATTTAGAAGCCTTTTTTGTTTTATTTTGTTTTTTTAATTCAGCTCTTATTTCTTTTAATACAGAAAGTTCATCTTCAATTAACTCAGGTTCTTCTTCTTTTTCTTCACCTTTTTTTAGTTTACTTCCTAAATCATTTAGTTTGTTGATTCCTTTAACGAATAAGAAAATACAAAATGCAACGATTAAAAAGTCAATGATATTTTGTATGAACATACCATACATGATATTAGCTTTACCAATTTCAATATGTAAATTACTAAAGTCAACACCACCAACGATTGCACCAATAATTGGCATTAAAATATTATCAACTAGGGATGTTACTATTTTACCAAAAGCACCACCGATAATAACACCAACTGCTAAGTCTACAACGTTACCTCTTGAGATAAACTCTTTAAATTCTTTAATCATAATATCCTCCTTTACGTAAATTATAACATTATTTTTAAAAATATTAAATATAAATGTTATAATAATTTTAGACATAGGAGGATTTTATGAAAAAGAGAGGAAATATAATTATAATAGAAGGTCCACAAGGTGTGGGAAAAAGTACCATGGCAAATTTTTTAAGAGATAATTTACCATGTTCTAATTTATATAGACTATCTGGTATTTCTGATAAAACAGAAACGGGTAGAAATAAAAATAAAATAATGTATTTAGGATTAATTAATTATATGGAGTCACTCGAAGAAACTGAGCTAAATCTAATATTTGATAGAACGTTTTTTTCAGAACAGGTATATTGTATGCTTGGGTACAAAGAATATAAATTTGACGATGAATATAAAAGACTAATTAAAAAACTATCAGATTTAGATTTTAATATGTATTTTTGTGCATTATATCTTAAAGATACTTCGTTATATGAAAAAAGATTAAGAAGAACACATCATAATTATCAAAGTTTTAGTTTAGAAAGTAGTGTTAAACAACAAGAGGCATACTTAAAGCTAGCAGATGGATTAAAAAATACAAATATAAAAGCCATTAAAATACCTATGGATGATTTTAAAAAAGGGTATGAAAAGCTTATTAAAAGTATTCCTGTATTAAAAAAAGAGAATATAACATATAAATAAAAAAGCATCCATTTCTTTATGAATGGATGCTTTTTAATACTATACTTGTAAAGTATAATGCCATACATATTATTGAAACTATAATACCAGCAATTGCTAAACCTTTTCCTTTTTCATTAGATTCTTTAAAACCTTTAAGAGCAATAATGCTTAATGATAGTCCAGCAACAGATAACCATCCAAAAATAAAAAGGGATATAAAATCAAACACTAATGCTGTAATAGCATTTGTTTTTGGATTGCTCTTTTTACTATTTTGAACTACGTTACCAGTTTGCATAGTATTGTTTTCTTGTTTAATTTGATTATTCTCGTTATTCATTTTATCCTCCCATCATATATTCTATAATTATTATATATTCTATTTATAAATTTGTAAAATAAAAACTATTCACAATAGTGAATAGTTATTTTTCTTATGGTCGGAAAGACAGGACTTAAAATCTATGTTTCTTCCTATGACTATTCCCTTATAAAATAAGACATTTTATAATATTATATCTACCTATATTTCCCTTTAATTCGGTTTTTTAAGGGCTAATTAAGGAGGTAATATTATAAATGAATACAACATTTGAACGAGAAATTAAAGATAAAAATTATACTGTAATGAGTAATTATCATTTACACGATAAAAATATATCATTAAAAGCAAAAGGTCTATTATCACAATTATTAAGTTATTCTCCTAACTGGGTGTTAACCATCAAAGGATTATGCGCAATTAGTAAAGAACAAGAAAAAGCAATGAAAAATACCATTAAAGAACTTGAAACACATAATTATCTAACTAGACAAAAGCTAAAAGATAATAAAGGAAGATTTTATTATAAATATATTATTCATGAAAAGCCTAAAACATATCCATACCCCCAAAATCTACCTATGGATAATCCACTGGTGGAAAAGGACATACAAATAAATACTAATAACAAAGATAAATTAGATAAATATACCAATAACATTTATGAAAGTCTTGATAATAAAATAATAATTGATAATAATCTTATTTTAAAGAATTTAATTAATTTAAAATATATAAAAAATGATGATTTAGAAATGTATAAATATGATGAATTAATTAGAGAAAACATTAGATTATATGATTACTCACTTATTATGAAGATAACTAATTATATTATAAATAGATATAATCAAAATAATGGATTAGATGAATATGGTAATAAGATAATTAATAAATATGGTTACTTTAAAGATTCATTTATCAATAATTTAAATAAATTAAATAATGATGAAGAATTAGATTGGTTAAGTGATTATGAATCTTAATTATTGTATATTTAGAACTGAACCTATCTTTACTACTTCTGCACTAGCACAGATAGGTGCTCATAACAAACGAGAGAAAAAAGCCTATAAATCTAATCCTGATATAGATATATCAAGAAGTAAAGATAATATAGAAATAGTGCCTTTGACAGATAAATATGTCAAAGGCTTTTATGAACTAACAAAGGAATATAAAAAACAGCATGACGAAAAAATGAAAACTGAAAGACCTGATAGACAAAGAACTTATAAAGAAATGGTAGATAAATCAAAAAATTGTGTAGCAGATGAAATGATATTTACTGCAACACATGATTTCTTTAATGATATGGATGAAGAAGAAATAAAAGAATGGGCTGATACTTGTATGGAGTTTGTTTATGAAGATATTGGCTACTCAAAAGAACAAGTATTGCATGCAACAGTTCATATGGATGAAAAAACTCCACATTTGCATTGTGTTGTTGTTCCACTTGTTAAAAAGTTTGATAAAAGGTCTAATATGGAAAAATGGACTATATCTAAAAAATACTATATGAAAGATAAATTATATCTATCTGAATTACAAGATAAATATCATGAAAGATTAATCTCAAAAGGTTATGAATTAGAACGTGGTATTAAAGGTAGTGATGTAGAACATATTAACATTAAAGATTATAAAAAGATTACAAGAAAATTAGAACAAAATTTAATTGTAAGAAATGATAAGTTAGATCAAGCAATGGAAACATTTGATAACAATATGAAAAAATCAAAGACTATTCCATTTGATAAAAAACATGTTGTATTAGAAAAAGATACTCTAAATAGTATGAATAAGGTTATTGATGAAACTAAAAAAATAATGGAATTACAACCTAAATTAGAACAGACTTTTGATGAATTGAAAAACTATACTAAAAGTTATAATACATTAAATAATCAGAACAAAAAATATGAAAGAGAAATTGATATGTTAAGATATAGAGAATATCAATTAGAAAAAGAAAATAAACGATTACAAGATTATTTAAAGGCTATTTTAGAGGCCATAAAAAAGTTTTTTAGAAAGATGCTTAAACTTGGTAATGAAAAGACAAAAGAAGCCACAGCTTCCGAAATAAAGGCTTTTTATGATAATAAAAAGTTTGATAAAGATGATATATATGATGTTTCAGTAAAAACTACCAAAGAAGAAGAATTATTTGATTATGCTGATATTCCTGATTATTATAAGACTAAGAATAAAAACTATGAAAATAAAAAAGATAGTTTTGATATTAGTCTATAAAAAATAACCTTTTCGCTTTTCGTAAGATTAGCGATTAGGTTATTTTTTTATTAAAAGACGTGGCACGTTTTGTTTGCGATAGCAAATGAAAGTGGCGATAGTCTTTTAAATATTTTAAAATAGATATAGTTATCTATTTTAAAATAAAAAGCAACATTATTACACTTGTAATTTGTAATTATGTTGCAAAAAGGGGTTTCCAAAGGGTTCTCCCTTGGCACACATGCGTTATTGGCTCTGCCAATATCGTAGTGTGTTACTAAAATGTCCATTTTAGTGTTTTTAATAATCAATTTAACTTTCAATTATAAACAATTCATTTTTCTTCCAATGAAATTTAGTTTTTATTATATAATTTTTATTTGGCGTAATATTAACTTGATTACTATATGTAAATATGTAGACACTATCACTATCAAGATCATTTAAGCAAACAAAAATATTATTTACATCATCTTCTATGTTAATTTCTTCACCATTCTTTATTAGAATATATTTTATTTTATTAATTTCTTCTGTCAGTGTTTGTAACTGTTTAACATTATCGTTATCAGTTATATTTGTACTTTTACTTAAATTATTGTATCTTTCTAGTAATTTTTTATAGTATTCTATATCACAGTTTATTATAATTTTATAAGGAACTAGTGAACCACAAAAATGCTTTTGTCTTTTAATCATACTCATTATTTTACCTCCAATACAACTAATGTGTATATAATATGCTACATTTAAAAATAACATCTGTCACAAAGAAAATCAAACAATAATAGATAATAATTACTAGTATTATAACAATTGGTGCTAAAACTAGTGGTATTAACCAATTATCGTTATTTTTAAATTTTCTTGAAACGATTAGAATAAAAGAAATAATCCATGAAATAGCAAGAATTGTTGGAACAATATCTACCGATATAAAGGCACGCAAGCCATTTTCTGGTGCTAATGATTGGATTGAGTCAGTAATATTAGGTAAAAAAATTATTCCTATAAGTATTTGTAATATTGTAAATAAAATTGATGTTTCAATTGTTGACTTAGTTTTCTTGTCCATTACCTATCTCACTTTCTTACATTTTTTATCATGAAGTATCTTATTATAATCCTCTAGTGTATATCCTACTTGATTATCATAACCAATATCAAGTGCATTTCCTATTTTAATAACAATATTAGGTTCTATAACTGCATAATGCATATGATCCATTGCACCACCTGAATATGAGAAAATTTCATATTTACCACATTTATAATGTTCTTCATCATATGCCATAGATCTAAGTCTATTTCCATCTTCACTAATCAATTCCATCCTCATAAAAGATAATAATACCACTATCGGAAAGAATAATATGCATATTAATGCTACCATACCAAATACAATACAAATAAACTTACTCTTATAATTTAAAACAAGCATTTCAATGATTGAAATTATTAATAAAATATATAAGTATGGATTACTAATCACTAATGCATCAATTGGCAGCAGAATATAAAATGTTTTTTTAAATTTCATTGTATTATTAAATTTATATGTAATAAATAAAGATAGTAATAGTACCATTATCATAAATAAATGATATAAAAATCCTTTGAAATAAAATTGATTTTTTTCAAGACATAACATAAACAATATAAATAATTCTAAAAATACATAATAATAGTTAATTATCTTTTTCAATTTATACACCTACTTCATATTTTTTATTTATATTCATTCTTGAATTCTTGACTTTCTATTATTTTTAAATCAGTATAGTATGGCCCTAACCCAAAAGGTGGGCCATCTAAATCCATTTCATGTGTCATTACGAAAGTCCACTTAAAATCTTTATCTATTACATAACAATCCGATTCAATTTCGTCGTTTATTATCATGCTATATAACTTATCATAGGAAATATTTTTTTCTTCTAATACAATATCACTATGCTGAAATATAATATACACATGGTTTTTTAAAATTTTATTTAAATATTCAATAGCATATATACCTTGATAATGTGGTATTTTTTCATACGAGAAAGCATGCCACATAAATTGTTTTAAATATATCTTTTGTTTATCTGTTTTAGAAACATTTTTAAAAAAAGTTTGAATATATTTTTCTTTTATACTTGTCAATTCTATACCATACTGTCTTCTAATTTCATTTTTATCTTTAATACTAAATGTCATATCAATATATATATCATCTATTTTATTCCATTCATTTTTTAGACAAATACCATTTATATTAAAATTATATAGTTCATCTAATGTTTTAAATTCAAATGTACCCATTATAGAATTTCCAAAACTTATATAATTTTCAAATTTAGTCATTATGTATGATTCTTTGTAGTTTTTTAAGAAAAATTCTATTTCAGGATGTCTATTACTATCTAATGAATCGAATAATTCTTTAAATTTTTTATATGTAATCAATTATATACACTCCTATTCAATAAAATTATATCATAAATTATAATTTTTCTATAGACTTATATATATCATTTATTTTGTTATTATATTCATCTAATTGTCTGTTATATTCATCGAGTTTCTTTTTTTGCCAAAAATAAGGTTTATTTGCCTTTAAATTATTAATTAACATATTATAAAAGTTAATATCTTCTCTATAAAACTCTAACATCTTCATTGAATTACTATCTAGATGTTGTAATTGTAAATCAATTAGTTTAATTATCTCATTATTTCTTATCATATGTATACACCTATTATATTAAAATTATAACACAGAATAGCAATAATTATAACTCAAAATAGCATTTATCTAATAATTACTACATTAAATGTGAAAATAATAATAGGTGGTAATTATGATAGAGTTTAGAAGATTAAAAGATTTAAGAGAAGATAATGATATTAGTCAAAATGATATGGCTAAAATATTAAAGGTTAATCGTTCTACATATTC
>CADBMO010000116.1 GCA_902795755.1 uncultured Erysipelotrichaceae bacterium
ACTTCTGTTGTAAGAGAATCAGTTTTAAGAGGATGGCATGGTGCTTCTGCTGATAGTTTCTTAACATCACTTGACAAGAATGCTGAGGTACTTAATGAAACAATCAATTCATTAACTACAGTGTTTACAAACGAAATGGATAACATTGTTCAAGCATTATCTGATATGGATAATAATTTATTTAACGAATAATTAATAACGAAGGAGGAAATAAGATGGCTGGAATTACAGGATTAGGTCAAAAAATAGATGCTGCAAGAAGAGTAACTGATACTGCTAGTGATTTTTCTCAATCTGTTACTGGTGTAACTGGTACTTATGCAGGAGCAGCTGGTTCTACTGCTATGAGTAGTGATTTCATTGGTATGGATTATACTCAAGTTGAAACAATTAGAACTTCAATTAGAGAATATGTTAATAGTATACAAACTGCTTTAGAAAGGTTAAGAACTGAAACAAATGCTAGTCAAGCATTTCATGGTGAAATTAAGACATCAGTAGAGAATTATGTATCAGGTGTAGTTGATTCTGCAAATGCATATACTTCTCAATTACTAGAGTTTAGTGATAAAATGCAACAAGCTTACAAAGCATTTATTGCTCATGAAACTGATGTTTCTTCACAAATCAGTGCTCAAGGTAGAGAAGCATCTAATAACGCTCAAACTTATACTGAACAAGAATAATATTGATGCAGTTAGAAGATTTGCTTAATAAGAAAAAACTTTATGAAGGAATAAAAGAGATACTAGAAAAGGTTATTAATTCCTTTTCTAGTATTAATTTTAATGACGACTTATTAAGTGCTAGAAAAGCATTATCTAGTTATTTTAATATAGATGATGAAGATTTATATTCAAATAAAATAGCTAGTGTTAATGAAAATATTGATATTAATATAGATAAGTTAAAAGAAGTTGTTACTAATATAGATGCTGAATTAGAAAAAATTAATAATGATTTAATTGGTGCTGAATTATCTGGTAGTATGTAAAGAAGGTGATTTTATGGCTATTATTAGTGCTGATGGTGCAAAGTTAATGGTAGCGGGTGAAGAGATGGAAGCTTTAACTAAAGAGTGTGCGGCTTTAATTGATGAGTTGTATGAAAAGTTAGGTTCAATTAATAAAACATGTTGGGTATCTGATGCAGCAAATAGATATGTATCGGGTATAAAAAATGATCATTTACAAAGTAAAATGGTTATGAATAATTTAATGAGTTATTCAAAATATATAAAGGATGCAGGTAGTTCAATTGATGGAATTACTAAGAAATGGAAATAGATATGGCTAAGATAGATTTTAATCATGAAATGCTTCAAGTAGATGCAATTGATAGATTAGATAGTGCTTTAAATATATTAAATACTAACATTGATTTATTGAATACCATAGTTTTACCTGAGGATTATAAAGATTCTAATACTTTTTTACAAGCTAGAGATGAAATAATTGGTTCTAAAACTGAAATAGAAGGCGTTTTAGAGGCTATTAAAGAAGCTGGCAAGGATTTAGATACATTATTATTTAATTGTGAATCTAGAGTGTCTAAATTACCAGAGGGCACATTAAAAAAAAGAAATAATACATTATAAAATCAAATTCTTGAATTTGATTTTTTTTATTTATTTAATATATTATTTATGGTACAATAGACTTATATTAGGAGGATTAATATGAAAAGAAAAACAAAAAATATTATTATATTAACAGTAGTTTGTATTATTACCCTTGGTATTTTATTTGCAGCACTTAAAATAAATAGAAATAGATTAAATAACATGAAAAATGATTCTTATATAGATAGTTATTTAACACAAATAAAGTATAGTTCTATTAATGATTTTGTTGTAGAAAATCCTAATGCTATTATTTATGTTAGTAATAGTAATAGTAAAGTATCAAGTAATTTTGAAAAAATGTTTGCAAAAGTAATTACAAAGTATAACTTAGAAAATAACATTTATTATATAAACATATATAATGCTAATTTAGTAGATCAATTTTATCAAAATGCACCAGAAATAGTTATATATAAAGATAGTTCAGTATCAGAAGTTATTGATGCAAGTACTTTAAAAGACTATAACGCAATAATTAACGTATTAAAAGAAAGAAGTATTATAAATGAATAACATAGTGTTATATGAACCAGAAATACCTGGTAATACAGGTAATATAATGCGTACATGTGCCGCAACTAATACTAAGTTACATTTAATTAAACCACTAGGTTTTTCTTTAGATGAAAGTTATATAAAAAGAAGTGGTGCAAATTATATTAATGATTGCAATTACACGGTATATGAAAACTGGGATGATTTTAAAAGTAAGAATGATGGCGTATATTATTACTTAACTAGATATGGTAAAAAACCCCATACTTCGTTTGATTACTCTAAAACTGATAAAGATATTTATTTAGTGTTTGGGAAAGAAAGTAGTGGTTTACCACTTGATATACTTCAAGATGATTTAGAGCATTGCCTTAGAATACCAATGACTAATAAGGTAAGGGCACTTAATTTATCTAATTGTGCTGCTATTATGATATATGAAGTTCTAAGACAACAAAATTATAATGATTTATTATTTAAAGAACCATTTAAAGGTGAAAATTATATAGAAACAGGTATTGATACTAGCGAAAGCTAGTATTTTTATTTTAGTATGTATTCTTTAGAAAATATTCTATCATCAGATGAATATTCAATAACAAAAGCATTATTCTTTTTACAAATAATAATTCCAATTGTTTTATCTTGATATATCGTCTTTATATTTTTATTAATATAATTCATGTAAACTTCTATTTGACCAACATGTTCTTTTTTTAACTTAGTTACTTTAAGTTCTATTACTACATAACAATTAAACTTAATATTAAAAAGAAGTAAATCTATATAGTTATATTCATTACCAAGTTTTATTTTATATTCATTTTCTATAAACGTAAAACCTTCACCTAGTTCTTTCAAAAAAGATGGGATATCTTCTAATATTAATTGTTGCAATACTTTTTCGGATATTTTATTATAATTTTTATTGTTTTTAATAATGATTGGATCTTTTATATAATCTTGAACATTTTCTTTTCCTTTATTAATGAGTTTATTTTTAGTACTATTAGGTAGTCTCTCATATTCATTGTTATTAATTTTAACTTGTAACTCTCTTTTTGATAAATTATGGTTTTTAACCTCATTAATATAGTAACTGATTTCACTATTACTTTTTAATGATAATAAAATAACATAGTGACTCCAATGTAATTGGGCCACCAGTGGTGTCCCTTTTTGAAACAGGTAAAATTTTCTCATTCTTTTAAGATTTCTAGTAGAATATCCTTTACCTAATTCATTTGTTAATCTTTTAGAATATTCTTCTATTAATCTATTACCATATTTAGCCCTTGCTTCACCACCTTGGGCTTCTACAAGCAATTTACCAACGTTATAATATGTTTCTAACTCATGCCTGTTTTTTGAATAATCTTTAACTTTTTTATATGCTTCATTATTTATTAATTCTTTTTTAATTTCATTATAATAATTCATAAAACCCTCCTTAAGTTTGTTATTATATGAAATAAATAATAAAAATAATGTCAAAAAAAAAGAGTGGTTAACACTCTTTAGTTTGCTTCTAATCTTATAGAACTTATATTATCTTCCATAATAGATATATAATCTTTGTTATTTTTTCTATCATCTGCACTTATCGTTGATAGGGAATTTAATCTTAGTACTTGAACATTATATGAACTTTTTAATGATTTTACTAATTCTGATTCTTCTTCTTTGTCCTTTAAGAAAATATATTTTATCGTCCCGTTTGCCATCAACGATTTTATTTCACCTAAATCTTTACCACTTAAGTTTTTTTCATCTTGCAATGAATAAACTTTAAATCCATACTTTTCTAAAAACTTAAATGCGTTACTTGTAACTACCAGTGTAGGATTGTTTGATGCTTCAGCAGATTCTTTTAATTCTGCATCTAATCCAGATAATTCTTCTTTTAATTTTTCATAGTTCTTATTAATTGAATCTTCGATTTTATACTTTTCATTAACATATTCTTTTAGCCCTTGCTTTATATTTGATGCCATCATTAAGAAGTTTGATGGATCAAGCCAAGTCTCTGATATATCATAATTAGTACTCATACCAAGTGATGCGTCAATTACTTTCATGTTTTTATTATTATTTAATAATTTAACAGCATAATTTTTTTCTTTTTCAATGGTACTGTTGTAAACAAATAATTCTCCTAAACTATAATCTGATATTTGCTTTTTTGATAACTTATAGTTATTATAATCCATACCTTCTGGATATATAGAGTAAACTTCAACGCTGTTACCATATAATTTTTCTAATAAATACTCAGTTGGATAAACACTAGTGTATGCCTTGTTAACAGATGTATTATTATTTGAACAACCCGTAAGTATCAAACACAATACTACTAAAAAACCACCTATAATTCTTTTTTTCATTTTTTTCTCCTTTTTATTACTGGGTCATAACCACCTTTAGAAAACGGATTACATTTAAGTATTCTTTTAACACTCATAAAACCACCTTTAATAACGCCATATTCTTCGATTGCTTCAATAGCATACGTAGAACAAGATGGGGTGTATTTACAATACCCATGCGTACTTAGTGGGGTTTTCTTATACAAAGTTATTAACCATATAATTATTTTTTTAATCATGTATATATTTTATCATTTTTATTATAATTTTTAAAGTCTTTTTTTAACAAAACCGCTTTACGTAAAGTGTCGGATTATTTTATGTAAAATAAGATTATATATATTGCACTATATGGGTATTTATGATATTATAGTGGTAGCCAGTGGTTTAAAGTGGTAGATTGTGGGGGATAAATATGTTTATGGGAGAATATCATCATAATATTGATGACAAAGCAAGAATAGTACTTCCTTCAAAATTTAGAGATGAACTTTCTAATACTTTTGTTATTACAAGAGGACTTGAAGGATGCTTATTTATTTATTCTAAAGAAGAATGGGATAAACTTGTTTCAAAACTTAAAACATTACCTTTCACAAAGAAAGATGCTAGAGCTTTCTTGCGTTTCTTTTTATCAGGAGCAACAGAAGTTACTTTTGATAAACAAGGAAGAGTAGCAGTACCAAGCCCACTTGCTAAATACGCATCACTAAAAAAAGAATGCGTTGTAATAGGAGTCAATGACCGCATTGAGTTATGGAGTGAAGATTCATTTAATGAGTACTTCAGTAATTATGAAGATAATATTTCTGATTTATCAGAGACATTATTTGATAATATGGAGTTTTAAATGAAACATATTAGTGTTTTACTAAATGAATCAATTCATGCCTTAAACTTAAAGGAAGATGGTATCTACGTAGATGCTACCCTTGGTTATGCTGGTCACTCGAGTGCAATCTTGAAAAGGATTAAAAAGGGAAAACTATATGCTTTCGACCAAGATGAAACTGCTAGAAAGCATAGTGAAAACGTTCTTAAAGATATTGGTAATAACTATGAAATAATTGCAAGTAACTTCGTTAATTTAAAAGAAGAACTAGCAAAAAGAGGTGTTACTAGTATTGATGGTATATTATTTGATTTAGGAGTATCTTCTCCCCAATTAGATGATGCCGCAAGGGGGTTTAGTTTTCACGCTGATGCAAAGCTTGACATGAGGATGAATCAAAGTCAAAGTCTTAGTGCCTATGAGGTTGTAAATAATTATTCATATGAAGATTTAAAAAGAATAATTAAAGACTATGGTGAAGAAAAATATGCTTCAATAATTGCAAAGAAAATAGTTGAAGAAAGACTAAATGGTGATATAAAAACCACGATGCAATTAAATGATGTTATACAAAATGCAGTACCTGCAAAGTATAAAAGATTAACGCATCCTTCTAGAAGAACTTTTCAAGCAATTAGAATTGAAGTGAACAAAGAATTAAGTATATTACCAACCGCCTTAAATGACGCGATAGATATGTTAAAAGTTGGTGGTGTAATTGCGGTAATTACTTTTCATTCACTAGAAGATAGAATATGTAAACAAGTATTTAAAAAACGTTCAGAAATAGACGATATATATAAAAATATGCCTGTAGTGCCTGACAATAAAAAGCCAGAATTAAAGGTATTAAAAAAGGTTAGTCCTTCAAAAGAGGAGTTAGAAAATAACAAACGAAGTAGAAGCGCAACACTTAGGTGTGCTATAAAAGAAAGGAATGATTAAAATGGCAAGGAATAAAAGAAAAAAGACAAAGTTTGAAAAAATTATGTCTATCTTAACAGTATTTACCGTTGCAATAGTATTTGTATCATTTTTATTTTTTAAGGCACAACTAGCATCTGTAAATATAGAAGTTGAAAAACTTAAAAAAGATGTTGCGAAACAAGAAAAGGTAAACGAGAGTTTAACAATGAAACAAAACGAATTAATTTCATTAGAAAACATGCAATTAGTTGCAGCGGAAGAAGGATTGGAGTATAATAATAGTAACGTTATAGTAATACAAAAATAAGGTGATATTATGAAAAGAGAAATATTAGGTAAAAACAAGAGTGCTGTATTCAAAGTTTTTATTATAGTATTTTTTCTTTTTTTAATTGTAATAATTTTAAGATTAGCTTTTTTGTGTTTATCTGGAAAAGTAGATGGAACAGACTTAAAAGAGTTTGCTAAAAAGAGAAATACTAAAAAAGAAGTTTTATATGCTTTAAGAGGTAATATATATGATATAAATGGTGATGTACTTGCACAAACCATTAATTCATATACTTTAATAGCGTATTTAGATAAAAGTAGGAGTGAAGGTTTTAAAGTTCCACAACACGTTGTAGATAAGGAAGACACAGCTAAAAAACTCGCACCAATTTTGGACATGGACGAAAACAAGATTCTAAAAATATTAAATAAAAAAGCCTACCAGGTAGAATTTGGAACAAAGGGGAAAGGACTTACTGAATTACAAAAAGAAGAAATTGAAAAACTTGGATTATATGGCCTTGATTTTATAACAACACATAAAAGATATTATCCAAATAATACTTTTTTATCATACGTTGTCGGATACACGGTAACAAAAGAAAATGGTGATATGAAAGGTGAACTTGGAATAGAAAAAAAATATAATGATAGCATGACTGGTACCAATGGATACGTTGAGTATCAAAAAGATTTAAATGGTTATAAATTTCCAAATTCAAATGAAATAAGAAAAGAAAAGGTAGATGGAAATGACGTATATTTAACGATTGATTCTAACGTTCAAATGTCATTAGAATCCACCATAAAAAAAGCGGCAGAAAACTCTAAAGCTGATTGGATAGTTGCCGTAGTTGCAGATGCTAAAACAGGAAGGATACTAGGCTCTGGTACTTATCCAACGTTTAATCCAAATACTAGGGATATAGAAAATTATTTAAATCCTTTAGTATCATATTCTTATGAACCTGGTTCTGTTATGAAAATATATAGTTATATGGCCGCATTAGAGAATAATCCAAATTTTGACCCTAATAGTGCAACATGTTTTACAGGGCCTTATAAAATTGGTGATGATACAATTAAGGACTGGAATAAAACAGGATGGGGTGAAGTATCTTACAAAAAAGGATTTACTTTGTCTTCTAACACGTGTGTTGCAAACATGATAAAAAATTACTTATCTAGGGCAAAACTAATGGAGTTTTATCAAAAACTAGGTTTTGGTACAAAAACTGGTATTGATCTTCCAGATGAATATAGTGGTAAAATAAAATTTAAATATGATGTTGAGGTTGTAAACGCCGGATTTGGTCAAGGTATGACAACCACTGCAATTCAACAAGTAAAAGCCTTAACAGCAGTTGCTAATAATGGCACTTTACTTAGTCCATACATTGTTGAAAAAGTAGTAAATCATGATACAAACGAAGTAATATATAAAGCAGAAGTTAAAGAAGGCGAGAAAGTAGCAAGTAACGAAACTATTACAACTATAAGAGATATGATGTATACGGTTGTAAACGGTGATCCTTCTGAAGCAACGGGTACTAATTATAAGTTAGATGGATATGATTTGATTGGTAAAACTGGTACTGCACAAATTGCAAATCCAAGAACTGGTAAGTATTATACTGGGGCAACTGACTATATTACGTCATTTGCAGGAATGTATCCAAAAGATGATCCAAAAGTTATTGTTTATGTTGCAATTCAAAGAAATAAAAACTCTAATGTTTTATTTGATACAGTAAAAGAAATTGTAAAAGATACCGCAAAGTACTTAGAAATATTTGATGATTCACCTGAAGTAAGTAGTGATGTAAAGATTATAAAAATAGGTAATTATAAAAACATGAGTAGTACGGATGCAAAAAATGCAGTAGGTAAACTTGGTATAAATTGTATTGTATTAGGAGATGGTAATAAGGTTGTAAGTCAATATCCAAATAGTAATACTAAATTAAATACCAAAGATAAAGTATATTTATTTACTAATGATAAAGAAACTAAAATGCCTAATTTAATTGGTACATCAATTAAGGAAGCTAGAATTATACTTGGTAGATTAAAGATTAAATATAATATTGAAGCTTCTGGATACATAAAAGAACAAAGTATAGAACAAGACGTTAAAGTGGGTAAAAATGATAAAGTAATATTAAAATAATATTACTTTTTTTTATTAATAAAATATTGTACAATATTATTGGTGATATTATGAAGCGAGTAGAACTTTTAGCCCCAGCTGGTAACATGGAATCGTTAATTGCAGCAATAAAGGCAGGATGTGACGCAGTTTATTTATCTGGTAAATTATATGGTGCAAGAGCATTTGCGGGTAATTTTGATAATGATGATATTATAAAAGCTATTAATCTAGCACATTTATATGGTGTAAGAGTTTATGTTACTATTAATACCATTATATATGAAAGTGAAGTATCTGGTTTTATAGACTATGTTAGATTTTTACATAAAAATAATGTAGATGCGGTATTAATACAAGATTTTGGTATGCTTGATTTAGTTAGAAAAAAGTTTCCAAATTTAGAAGTTCATGCTTCAACCCAAATGCATATTCATAATTATGAAGGCGCTTTACTCGCTAAAAAACTAGGGATAAAAAGAGTGGTTATGGCAAGAGAAACACCGCTAGATATAATAAAAAAAATAAATGATGAAATAGATATTGAAACCGAAGTATTTATTCATGGTGCATTATGCATATCATATTCTGGGCAGTGTCTAGCAAGTACTTTAATAGGGCCTAGAAGTGCTAATAGAGGTACGTGCGCTGGAATTTGTAGAAAGGCGTATAATTTGTATGACGAATTTAATAATAAATTAAATGATGATAGATATTTATTAAGTTCTAAAGAATTATGTACCATAAAAGATATTAAAAAAATAATAGAATCTGGTGTTAGTAGTTTGAAAATAGAAGGTAGAATGAAAAGACCAGAGTATGTTTATATGGTTGTAAGCATGTATAAAAAAGCAATTGATAATTACTATGATACTGGAAAAGTAATAATTAACGATGATGATATTATAAACCTTAAAAAAATGTATAACAGAGATTTTACTAATGGTTTTATGATGGGTGAAAAAAATAATAGTTTTACTTATGAAAAAAGACCAAACCATATTGGTATTAAAGTTGGAAGTGTACTTAGTAAAATTGGTAATGATTTAAAAATTAAATTATTTGATAATGTTAATGTACATGATGCACTTAGAGTATTAGATGATAAAGAGGATAAAGGTATCGTTATAAACAAAATGTTTATTAATGGAAAAAGCGTTTCAAGTGCACATAAAAATGATGTTATAACCATCAAATATGATGGTTATGTACAAAAGGGAAAAGATGTTTTATTAACCACCGATTATAATTTAATAGATGATATTAATCTAAAAATTAAAAACAAAAGACGCAGTATACCAATTGATATAAGCGTTAGTATAAAAAGGGGTAAAAACGTAGTATTAACTGCATCTGATGGTACAAACAAAGTTAATTATGATAGTGGTATTAAACCAGAAGATAGCATAAAAGCGCCATTAAGTACTCACTCGGTAAAAAAACAGCTATTAAAAACAAATGATACGGTGTATGAAGTTTCTAATATAATAGTTGATTTAGATGATAATTTATTTATACCAGTAGGAATAATTAATGAATTAAGAAGGCATCTACTAAGTATGTTAGATGAAAAAAGATTGTATAAAAGTAATTTTAAAGAGTGCAATTATACTATTGATTTACCAAATTTTGATAAGGTTAGAAAAAAGAGTGTTCTTACAAATGATATAAATGAGTATAAGAACTATGATTTAATATATACAAGTATTAAAAATAACATAACTGATAATATGGTATACAAATTACCAAGGGTAATATATAATTATGAAGATTATAATAAAAAGGTTTTAATTGGTGAGTTAGGTAGTATTTTAAAATATAATATATTTGATACTGATTTTTCCTTTAACGTAGTTAATTCATATGCGGTAGCATTTTTACATAGTATGGGGGCAGATATTGTTACACTTTCTTATGAGTTGAACTTTAAACAAACTAAAGACATAGTAGAAGCTTATGAAAAAAGGTACCATAAACATCCTAACTTACAAGTTATTTCGTACGCTTATCCAGAAGCTATGATATGTAAATATGATATAAATAATAAATATAAAGTTAATTATAGTTATTTAGAAGATGAATATAAAAACAGGTATAAAATAGTAAGTAATAAAGGCTTTATGACCATTTATAATTATAAGCCAATTAAAATTACTAACCATGATGAATATTATAAAATAGGTATAAATTATTTAAGGGAAAACAAAAAAGACTTTTAAGTCTTTTTTATTGTATTTTTTAAAAAATTATAGTACAATAATTTATATAGTAGGAAAGTAGGTTTTATTATGGATAAAAAAGAATTTTTAATAAGTAAGGGTGTAGATGCTGAAACAGCTATTGAAAACATGATGGGAATGGACATATATGATGAAATGATTCATGATTATATGGAATCACTTCCTAATGACTTTAATACTTTAATAAATTATAAAAATACAGGAGATATAGCAAATTATGCAATTCAAGTACATGCTATGAAAAGTAATGCAAGAAGTTTTGGTTTTATGAAACTTGGAGAAATTGCATATGCTCACGAAATGAAAAGTAAAGAAAATGATGTTGCTTTTATAAATGAACATTTTGGTGAACTTGAAAGTGCTGTAAATGAAGTTGAAGCTATATTAGAAGAATATAAGAATTTATAATATAAAGGGGTGCTAGATATGGAAGATACATTATTTAATGAGTTAAAAAAACTTGTATTTAAAACTATTAATAATATATATCTTATGGATGTTGTAAACGATATAATATATACTTATAAATATGAGGATACTCTTATTAATTTAAATAAGGAATCGTTAAGTGAATATTTACAAAATATGTCAAGTAAAGTAGAATCTTCAGATTTAAAGGAATACATGAATAACGTTTCAATACCTAAGTTAATGGAGCAATCTATATCTAATGGTGGATATAGTTCTTTTGCGTACAAGTTATTAAATGGACAAATGTATAAAAATACATCTACAGTAATTAACATAAATGGTAATAATTGTGTTTTGGTGCTAGAAGAAAAGGCAAATACACAAACTAATAATAAAACCGATGATACTAAGTATAACTCTTTAATTGAAATTGTTGCTGATGCAATGCTTAAGGTTCATAACGTGTATAACATGGATGAAAGAATACTTGCAAACAAAGATAGTGTAAGACAATACGTAGATTCTATTTTTAGCGGTATTACTAACTCATATCCAGAATTAAAAAAAGCTTTTACAGAGAAAGCTATTAACGTATCAGGTAGAGAAGATGATACGATTTTGATCGTTGATGATGATAAATTAACCAGAACAATGATAAAGAAAATATTTGAAGGTGAATATAAAATTGTTGAAGCTACTAACGGAAGGGAAGCAATAGATTATCTAAAAGAAAATGATAAAAAAGGTTATATGGAAGCATCTGATCACGTAGTTAGTATTTTCTTAGATCTTACAATGCCTGTATTAGATGGATTTGCTGTTTTAAATCATTTAAGTCAAAAAGGCGTTTTAAACAAACTTCCGGTAATTATAATATCTGGTGATTATGAAAAAGAAACAAAATCTAGGGTTTATAGTTATAACATAGCAGATATGCTTGAAAAACCTTTTGATTTTGAGGTTGTAAGACATAGAATTAAAAACTTTATTAATTTGTATAAATCTAGTAATTCATTAGATAATTTAATTAGTGATCAAACTAATAATTTAAAAAACATTATTGATTCATATATAAAGGCATATATGGTTGATTATAATGAGGATGTTAATAAAATATCTAAGTATACAGAATTATTAGCAAATAAAGTAATGAATGATTATGATGAATTTGATTTGACACAAAATAAAATAGAAAAAATTAAGGGTGCGGTAATGTATTATGACATTGGTTTTTATTCAGTACCTAGAAGTGTATTAAGTAAAGATGGTAACTATACAGAAGAAGAATTAGCGTTTATTAAAAACTATCCTGTATTTAGTTCTAACGTGCTTGATTACGTGCTAAATAAAACTAATGATGAAGCATATAAAGATATTGCAAAAAATATTTGTAAGCATTATCATGAAAACTTTGATGGAACTGGTTTTCCAAACAATTTAAGTGGTAATGATATTCCTATAGAAGCACAAATAGCTGCAATTGCAATAGCATACAATAATTTAAGAAAAACAAACTATAATCCAGATGATTATATAATTGATAAGTCTGGTACTGCTTTTAATCCAAAAATAGTTGGAAGTTTTATGAAGATATCAAACGAATTTAGAAATATTTAAAGAAGGTGATACTATGCCTTTTAAGGTGTTTACTGGAATACCTAGTATGGCGTTTGCAAGTGTTGCATTTACAATTGCAGCCATAGTTTATATGATACTAGTTGGTATTATGTATTTAGGTAAAAGAAAATTTAGAAACCTTGAAAACAATATATTTTTAATCATGATAATATTAACAATAGTATTATTGATTTTAGAAATTGGATATGTTTTAGCTATTGATCACTATTATGATAGTTTATTAAGTGTTAGTGATTATATAAAACAAAATGGAGCATCAGCATTTAGATTTTTCTTTAAAGTCGGAAAATTTGATGCAGATGGACAAATACTCAGTACTTTTGCTAATAATACCAAGGTAATACCAGGTGGAGCATTAAATATAATATGTAGATCATATTTGATATTAGCATCATTATGGGCTATTTTCTTATTTGGTTACATATGGGTTTTAGTACTTAAGCATAGAAAAAAAGATGCTACAAAAAAAGATTATAAAATTGTATTTATAACGCTTTTATTAATATTTATAATTGGTAATGCATTATCGTTATATCCAAATTTATTAATAGAGCATAAAACGTTTTTAACTGGTATGTACGTATTTGGAGGAGATGCTGTAACAAGTATTTATTTTATTGCGTTTATTGTATCAATTGTTATAACAATTGCATTAGTAAGAGGTGGAAAAGCAATACCAGGTGAACAAAAAAAACCAATATTTTTCTCATTTTTCATATTCATTTCAACAACTATTGCGCAATTAGCATTTGATTTTGATATAAATGATTTAACTTATATATTTGCATTTATAATGACAACTTTATATTTAACAATTGAGTCACAAGACTATCAATTAGTTGATGAATTGAAAAGAAAAAAAGATGAGGCAGAAGAAGCGGATAGACAAAAAACGATATTCCTATCAAATATGTCGCATGAAATAAGAACGCCTCTAAACACTATTTTAGGATTTAGTGAATCATTGTTAAGTGAAAAAGAGCTTAATCATGAAATGGTTATTAATGATACAAAATTAATTAGTGACGCAAGTTATACTTTACTTGATTTAATAAACAATATACTTGATATATCAAGATTAGAATCAGGAAAAGAAAAACTAGAACAAAAAGAATATGGATTACAAGATTTAATAATTGAATTAAACGCGCTAATGAAATCACAAAAAAAGGATAACGTATTAAAGTTTAATATTAGTATAGATGGTGAACTTCCAAGTAAATATGTTGGTGATTACGTAAAAGTTCAAAAAATTATTTCTGCAATTATTAAAAATGCTAAAAAATATACTAGTTATGGTCAAATTAATTTGGATATAACTGGTAGTGAAACCACTCAGAATAATTATGAGTTAAAATTTACAGTGTCTAATACCGGTCATGCAATGAAAGAAGAAGACTTTAACAAAGAGTTTAGTGATTTTGTTGAGTTGGGTAAAGGAACTCAAGATACAATTGATAGTGTGGCATTAGGTCTTATTGTTGCTAAAAGATATTTAGCAATGCTTGGTGGGGAAGTAAAGTTTTTAAATGAGACGGGTCATGGTACGCGTTATGAAATTACGTTTAGTCAAGAAGTTGCAGATTATACTAAGGTGGGTAACGTATATAATATTCAAGATAAATTATCATTAGGTAATGATTCAATGATTGATTGTTCTGGAAAAAGAGCATTAGTGGTTGATGATAATGCCTTAAATATTAAACTAGCAGAAAAATTACTTCAACCATATAATTTTAATGTTGCTACCGCATCTTCTGGAAATGAAGCAATTGAAAAAGTTAAGAATAATAGATTTGATATTATTTTCCTAGATCACATGATGCCAGAGATGGATGGCGTTGAAACGCTTAAAGTTTTAAAAGAATCAGGGTACTTTGTACCACCAACCATTGCTCTTACGGCAAATTCATTTACAGGATTAAAAGAAAAATATTTACAAGATGGTTTTACTGATTATTTAGCAAAACCAATAAACGTAAGGGAGTTAAATAGAATAATACACGATGTTTTTGATAATAAATAAAAAAAGAAGGGAGACTAATTGTTATGAATATTACTGCTACTGAAATGACTAGAGAAATATCATCTTTATATTTATCCATTGGTAGCTTACTTTTTATACTATTATTATTAGTTTCTTATTTATCAAGAAAAAGACATAATACGATGAGAGGTAAGTTATATAAATACATGCTTATCGTAGTTACGTTTTTAGATATATCAGAAATATTATATGCATTATTTATATTTATCTTTAATAAAAACGGAGATTTCTCAAATAGTTTATTAAATAATTTGTTTTTAAGAATACATTGGTCAACAGGTATTATTTGGTTTTTATTATTATATTATTACAGTGTTGTATTCATAGAAGATATTAACGTAAACAGTATACTTGATATAATAAAATATAACTTTAAAACAAAACTATTATTCATAGTTACTGTTATATGGTCAATATGTTATATATTTATACCATTCTCACTTAATAGTAGTAATATTCCAATAAACTATTATCCTGGTATAGCTGCCATATTTATTACTTTTTATGCCACCTTGATGGTAGGATGCATTTCTATAAACTTAATTATTAATAGAAACAAATCAACTTTTAGGAAGAAACTTGCCGTATGGTTAATGATTCTAGAGTTACTTGTTGTATTTGGGTTACAATTACTATTTCAATCAATTGCATTTTTACCATTAGGTGCAACAATTCAAATGTTTTTCCTATATTATAATATAGAAAATCCCGATCTAGAATCAATTGAGGATTTAGAAAAATTGAAAAATGATATAGAGCGTTCAAACATGGCAAAGTCTGATTTCTTATCTAATATGTCACATGAGATAAGATCACCAATGAACGCAATAGTTGGTTTTTCAAATAGTATATTATCTAGTGAAACATTTGATAAAGAAGCGGTGCTATCTGATATTAACAACATTAAGTCCGCATCAAATAATTTGTTAGAAATAATTAATAACATACTAGATATTTCTAAAATAGAAACTGCAAAAGAAACGTTAGAATTAAAAGATTATTCAATTAGTAACGTTGTTAAAGAATTGGCAAACATAGTTGAAACAAGACTTGCTGATAAGCCTGTTAAACTTATTATTGATGTTGATCAAAATATACCAGCTACCTTAAATGGTGATTCAACCAAATTATTCCAAGTTTTATTAAATATATTAACAAACGCAGTAAAATATACTGAAGTTGGAAGAATAAAACTAAGTATAGTAGGAGAAAAAAATGGTAATAATGAATTATTACATATAAAAGTATCTGATACTGGATATGGTATAAAAAAAGAAGATTTTGATAAAATGTTTTCTAAGTTTTCAAGGTTGGACGATGCTACTCAAAACGAAATAGAAGGTACCGGGCTTGGGCTTGTAATAACAAAAAGATACGTTGATTTAATGGGAGGACGTATTTGGTTTGAAAGTGAGTATGAGGTTGGAACAACATTCTATGTTGATGTATCACAAAAAATAGTAGACGTAACCGCTTTAGGTAGTGTAAGTGATTCAAATGAAAAAAATCAAAATGCTTTAATTGATTGTACTGGTAAAAAGGCTTTGGTAGTTGATGATAACAAACTTAATTTAAAGGTTGCATCAAGACTTTTATCGAAGTATAATTTAGATGTAGAAACATTAGATAGTGCAAAAGAATTAATATATAAAATTAAAGCTGAAGAACATTATGATATAATATTCTTAGATCACATGATGCCTGAAATGGATGGTATTGAAGCAATTCATATTTTAAGAAAATTAGAGGGTTATGATATACCACCAGTAGTTGCGTTAACCGCAAATGCAATAACAGGGATGAAAGAAATGTATCTGAAAGAAGGATTTGATGAGTATTTATCAAAGCCAATAAATGTTGTAGATTTAAATTCTTTGATTTCAAAATATTTTGGAAAGGAAAGTGATAATAATGAAAAGAATGTTTAATGTGTTGCTAATAGTGATGTTATCATTTGTATTAGTGGGGTGTTCTTCTAAGGAAGGTTCTACTGCTAAAGAGTTTGAGAGTATAATGGGTGAAATGGATTTTTATGTAAATACCATTACTAATGATGTTTCTGCTTCAAACTTAAAAGTTGCTATGATAGCAGATAATAAAAAATTTCAAATTGAATACCTTGAATTTACTACCAAAAAAGATGCAAAAAGTGCGTTTGATTCAAACAAAAAAATCATGATAAAAAACAAGACAAAGAAATCTTCAGAAACTCAAAAAACAGTAGGAGATTATAATTCGTATTGTATAGAAACCGAAGATAGATATTCATGTGTTGCATCTAGTAAAACCACATTAATATATACTTCATCAAACGTAGAGTATAAAAAAGATATTAAAAAAATTATGAAAAAGCTAAATTACTAAAACTTGTTAACACAAGTTTTTTTTGTTATAATTAAAATAATGGAGGATAATATGAAAAAAGGGTTTACACTTGTAGAGTTGCTAGTTGTAATAGCATTAATAGCAGGTATATCTATAGTTGCGGTTACAAGCTTAATTGGAATAGCGGACAAAAGGAAAGAAGAATCGTGGGATAACGTTAAATTAACCGTTGAAAACGCCGCTAAAACTTATCATAAAAACAATGGTTATTTATTTGAAAACTTACAAGATGGTTATGCATGGGTAACGGTTGGTAAGCTAGTAAATGAAGGCTATTTAAATGATGTTAAGGATCCTAGAACAGGAAAAGAGTTAAATAAATGTAGCAGAGTATTAATCAAAATAGTTGATGGTCATGCAACATATAAATATAGTGATTATACTAATGGTGAATGTGATTATGCTGCAACGCTTGATTCTATAGAAATAAGGACAATAAA
>CADBMO010000117.1 GCA_902795755.1 uncultured Erysipelotrichaceae bacterium
CCACCATCTCCTTTTATTAACCCATTAGTTATTTCTGCACATTTTACTGATCACTTAGCGAATAAAAAACCAGATTATTTTGATGAATATTTTTATGATTTTTTAAAAAGAGTTGAACCAATTGGTTTAAGAGATAGACTAGTTAAACAATATTTGGATGATGATGGAATTAGTACGTATTTTTCTGGTTGTATGACCTTAACAATAAAACCATTTAAAAACATAAAAAAAGAGAATAAAATTTGTCTTGTTGATGTTGATAAAGATATAGAGAAAAAAGTAAGTGAAACTACAAAATGTAAAATTGTTAAACATACTCATAATGTTAATAAGGAACGTAACATGTTGCTTTCTTTTAATGAAAGAATGAAAAATGTTGAAGATAGATTAAAAGAATATCAATCATGTAAACTAGTTATTACATCTAGATTGCATGTTGCACTTCCTTGTTTATCCATAGGGGTTCCTGTTTTATTAATATATGATGATAAAAATATAGATGTAAAAAATAGATTGGGTGAATATACAAACTATGTTAATTATATAAGTAAAAAAGAATTTTTAAAGAAACCAAATTATGATATTAAAAATAAAGATGACTTTTTAAAAATACGTAAAGGATTAGAAAAAAGAATTAAAGAGTTTATTGATGATTCTAAAAACAAAAAATTATCAAAAAACGAAGATATAGTTTATTATCAAAAATACTTTGTTGGTGCGAAAAAACATTTGCATAACATGCTTAAAAGTACCATTAATAATCAGCAATCCAGGATTAAAGAGTTTGAAAAAAATTATAAAAATGATGTGAAATATATTAATAAATTACAAATGCAGCTAAAGTTATATCAAATTGAGAATCAAATGAGATATGACGCTTTATTTAGATATAAAAACGAAAGTGACAGATATAATCAAATAGTAAATTCTCGTAGTTATAAACTTTATAAAATAATAAAAAAACCATTAGGATTAATCAAAAGGATATTGAGGATTAAGAGGTGATAGTATGAAGAAGAAAAAAATAGCGTTAGTAGTAGATGCGGATGATTGGGCATATGCTAATATAGCAAGAAATATTATTAAAAACATAGGGCAATACTATGATTTTGAAATGATCCCTTCTCAATATTTTAACGATGAATTAGGAAAAGTTTTATTAATGACAAAGGATTTTGATTTGATACACTTTTTTTGGAGAGGTAAGCTTTTAGGATTTGATTTTGATGATTTCAAAAACTATGCTATTTCAGTTGGTTATACAAAAGAAAACTTTTTAAATGAATATTTTAAAAACAAAATAATAACTACATCAGCATATGATCATTTATATTTAGAAGATGATACATTAGAATATACAAAACAGATTGTGAAAAGATGTGATAAATATTATGTTTCATCTAATAGACTTAAAAAAATATATGATAAATTAGATCTTGCAAAATATCCAGAGTGTGTAATAACAGATGGAATTGATTTAGATGAATTTTATCCTATTAATCTTGATAGATTTAAAAATATTAATGATAGAAAGATAGTTATTGGTTGGGTTGGTAATAGTGCATGGGAAAGTGGAACAGAAGATTTTAAAGGTGTTAATACTATACTAAAACCAGTCATTGAAGAATTAATTGAAGAAGGTTATCCAGTTGAAAAATATTTTGCCGATAGACAAGAGAGAATGATTCCACATGATGAAATGGTTAACTACTATTCTAAAATTGATTTATATGTTTGTACGTCAAAAATAGAAGGAACGCCAAATCCGGTTCTTGAGTCAATGGCTTGTGGAGTACCAATAATTTCTACTGACGTTGGTATTGTTCCAGATGTATTAGGCAAAAAGCAAAAAGAATACATATTAAAAGAAAGAACTAAAGAGTGTCTAAAAGAAAGAATTATCTATTTATTAGAACACTATGAAGAGTTAGAAAAACTTAGTCAAGAAAATATAGAAAACATAAAGAACTGGTCATGGGATGTAATAACAAAGAGAATGAAAAAATTTTTTGATAAAGCATTAAAAGAAGGATGCCATGAAAAAGACGTTTAGCTTATTATCCAAAATTGATTACAATAAACTATGGTTAATACCATTTACATTTATATTAATATGGATATTTTTTCTTTGCTTATTAGATTCTAGATTTCCAGCGTTTAATCCAATAGTTTTACTTTTGTTAGTAATAGTAAATGTTATTTTTTTGTGTTTTTTATTCAAAAAATTGTCAACAAATATTAAGCGTATAGATAATAAAAAAACCATGATTTTTTATGCTGTTATAACAGTATTAATGGTATTATTACAATTCTTAATAGGTTATAAAACAAGAACTAACCCAACATGGGATTTGGGTATTAATATAACCGCTGCAAATGAAATCCTTGAAAATGGTCATATGACAAATTCTATTGGATATTATTTGAATTTCCCTAATAATATTTTTAATACATTAGTTTTGGCTGTCTTATTTAAGGTGTTTTCATTTTTTGGATTTCATTCTGGGAATGGCCCTATGTTAGTTTTAAATATTTTTCTTATTCAACTTGCAATATATTTTATGTTTCAAGTTTGTAGAAAAATATATGGAAACTTATCAGCATGCTTTGCTTTAGTTTTATCATTATTCTTTATACCATTTTATCCATACGCATCTATTTGTTATACTGATACTATGAGTATGTTTATACCAATAGGATTTATATATTACTTTATTAAAATAAGTAGTAATGATAAGTTTTATAAAAACATTATATACTTTGTAATTATGGGTTTATTAGCATTTTTAGCCTTTCAAATAAAAGTTACAGCATTAATTGTTTTAATAGCAATGTTTATAATAATGGTAGTAAAAAAGGAAATACTAAAAAAAGGTATTATGTATTTTTTTGGTGCAATTGCTATTATTCTTGCAACGTTTTTAGTTACAAATAAGATATATAAATTGGTTGTTAATAAAACTAATGTTTTAGGAGTTAAATATGAAGAAACTGGGTTAATTCCTTATACTCATTGGATAATGATGGGTACTTATGGTGGAGGAGCTTTTTCTGCTTCTGAATATGACTATACTTTTAGTTTCCCAGATGTTAAAACCCGTAAAGCTGCAAATATAAAAAAGGTTAAGCAGAGATTAAAAAGATGGAAAACACAAGGGTATATTAAATTTCTAAATAATAAAATGGCTATGTTTACTTGGGGAACTGGGACTTATGATTTTGAATCAATACTAACAAGTAATGCCGCGGATAATAATAAGTCACATGAATTTTTTACTTCGACTGGAAGGTATTACAAGCTTATTCATTATTTTTGCCAAACATATCATTTTAGTATGATACTATTTATAATTATATCATTGATGTATTGTTTGACTCGCAAAGAGAATATCAATATATTAATAATGAAACTATCAATGTTTGGATTACTTATATTCTTGTTAATATGGGAAACAAGGTCTAGATACATGCTTAATTATATTCCAATATATATACTATTGATGTTTAGTGGTATTAATTATTTATATAAGAATTATAATAGATTATTAAAAAAAATATTTATAAATAAGGAGAGTAGTCATGAGAAAAGATAATACTTTATATGTTGTTATACCATGCTATAACGAAGAAGAAGTTTTAAAAGAAACTACAAAAAGATTAAAAGATAAGATATCAAGTTTGATATCCAAAAAGAAGATATCTTCAAAAAGTAAAGTAATGTATGTTAACGATGGATCAAAAGATAATACGTGGCAACTAATAAAGGAAATAAGTGACAAAGAGAAAAATTTTACTGGAATAACGTTATCTAGAAATAGAGGGCACCAAAATGCTCTTCTTGCAGGATTAATGAGCGCTAAAAACTATGCAGATGTTATAATCAGTATGGATGCGGATTTACAAGATGATATAAACGCAATAGATGAAATGATAGAAAAATATAACGATGGCTGTGACATTGTATATGGAGTAAGAAGTGCTAGAAAAAAAGATAGTTTCTTTAAAAAAACTACGGCACAAGGTTTTTATAAATTTATGAAAATAATGGGCGTAGATGTTATTTATAATCATGCAGACTATAGATTAACTAGTAAAAGAGTATTAGAAAATTTTTCTGATTTTAAAGAGGTTAATTTATTTTTAAGAGGAATGTTTCCTTTAATTGGATACAAAACAGATATAGTATATTATGAAAGGGCAGAAAGATTTGCAGGAGAATCTAAGTACCCACTTAAAAAGATGCTAAACTTTGCATGGGATGGAATAACCTCATTTAGCGTAAAACCAATTAGAATGATTTTAAATCTTGGGATTATAATGTTTTTAATTAGTTTATTAATGCTTATTTATTTTTTAATAGTAAAGGTAACAGGTCATGCTGTTAAGGGTTGGACTTTTATTGTTACTTCAATTTGGATGCTTTCAGGGGTTCAAATGTTATCACTTGGAATAATAGGTGAGTATATCGGAAAAATATATAGTGAAACAAAAGCTAGACCTAGATATATTATTTCAGAGAATCTTGAAGAGGTAGAAAATGATAGTAAAAATTAAATCTTTATATAAAAAATATGAAGAAATAATTAATTATTTAATTGTTGGAGCGTTAACTACTTTAGTAAGTATTCTATCTAAATGGTTATTGTTATTTACCATATTATCTGCTAAAGACGCTTTTCAACTACAAATAGCAATAATAATATCTTGGATTTTAGCAGTTTCTTTTGCTTATGTTACAAACAGAAAATATGTATTTAAAAGTAAAAGTAAAGATATTTTTAAAGAGGTAGTTAGTTTTTTTTCAGCAAGAATAGTTACTTTGCTAATAGAAATGGTAATTATGTGGTTCTTTGTAACATTTTTAAAACTTAATAGTAATTTATGGACTATTTTTTGGACAATAGTTGTACAATTTATAGTAATTATTTTAAATTACCTATTTAGTAAACTATTTGTATTTAAAAATAAAAAATAAAATATATGTCGAAATAAATATTATAAAATGCAGAAAAATGATTTCTGTATTTTTTAATTTGTAAAAATAACAATTATGTATGACAAAATAAAAAAAATAGTTATTTTTACACAGCAATATTTTAATTATTGTTTTTTTTAAAATTGATATAAAAGTTATATTATTTTTCTCGAAAGGAGAAATAATATGAAAAAAATATTATTATTTATTATTGGTATTATTAGCATAATAATGCCAACTAAAGTATTTGCGGAAACAGCGACAATAGATTGGGATTTAGATCGAAGTATTGTTGTGCATAGAATTATTAATGGAGAGTATCACGTTAATAATATGCCTTACTTAACTGCTAATGGAAAAGTTGTATACTGTATTGAACCAGGAGTTGATTTAGAAAAAGGTGGAACAATGCAAAGCACGTATGATAAAAGTGATACATCGGTTAGAAGAGATATTAAAAGGGCATCTTTAATAGGATATTATGGATATCAAAAATTTGGACATAATGATCCTAAATACTACATGGCAGCACAAAGACTAATATGGCTTGAAATGGGTGCAACAAGTGCATGGTTTACTTATGATAGGGAAGGTAATGAACTGGTTGACGTATCTTACTATGAAAATGAAATTCTAAAAATGGTAAATAATCATGATAAGACGCCGCAATTTGATTCTAATATTAATTATTTAGCAGGTGATGAAATAACTTTAACGGATCAGAATAACATCTTAAAGGACTATGAGATAGAATCATCTTCAGGTAATGTGAAAATAGATGGTAACAGCTTAAAAATAAATGTTCTTCCTAATAATAGCAATAATTTTACTTTAAAAAGAAAAAGTGATAATACTAAGACAGTGTTTTACTATAAAAACGGGTTGCAAACGGTAGCATCTTTTGGGTTTCCGTATGACGTAAAAAAAGTATACAATGTAGTTCCAGTATTTGGTACGATTAATCTAAATAAATTGGACTTTGATACTAATAATAACATTCCATATAATAAAAATGTTTCACTTGAAAATGCAGAGTATACTTTATATGATGAAAATAATAACGTGGTTGATATTGCATTAACAGATGAGTATGGGAAATTAAGTTTTACTGGTTTGATAAAGGGTAATTATTATATTAAAGAAACAAGACCTAGTAAGGGATATAATTTAAATGAAGAAGTTATTGCCGTAACAATAGATAAAGATAATATTGAAGTAAATATAAATACTTATGAAAAAGTTATAAAAGGATTTGTTGATATAAGAAAACTTTTAGATGATTCATACACAAACGAAACAGTTATGGAACCTAATATAGAGTTTAGTGTATATGATGATGAGGATAATTTTATAATTAGTAGGCGAACTGACTTAAATGGCAAATTATCTTTTGAATTACCATACGGAAAATATATAATAAAGCAAACGTATTCTCCACTTGGAGTTACTAAAGTAAAAGATTTTGAAGTTGACATTAAAAACAATAATGAAATATTAGAATATACTTTATTAAACAGGGTAATTCATAACAGAAAGATAAAAACTCTGCCTAGAACTGGTAAAAAAGATTATTCCGTTTACCTATTATTTTTAACGATATTTTTATATTTATGGTATAAATATGAAAAAAAGAGTGCTTAAAGTATTAATAATTATTCTTTTAGTATTAATTGCTTTATATAAAATAAATATTATTATTAATAAACAATTAGAAAAAAAACAAATAGAAAGTTATATTAAGTATTCTAGTACTTATAATTATTATTACAAACCACTTTTAGTAATACCAAAAATAAAACTATACGCTACTATTGTTAAAGCAAATAGTGATTATTCTAACCTTGATAAAAGTTTAGTGTATTACAAATCTTTTAATCCAAATGAAAAAATAATAGTATTTGGGCATAGTGGTGCTGGATATGGAACTTTTTTTAGTAGATTAAGCGAACTAAATTATGGTGATAATACTTATATTTATTACAATGATACATGTTATAAATATAAAGTAAACAAAGTAAAATACATAGATGAGACAAATATGGATATACTAAATAATGATAGGAATAATGGCCTATTATATTTAATAACTTGCACTAAAAAAGATAAAAATAAGAGGCTACTTATTGTATTAAGGCAAGAAAATAGCGCAAAAGCCCAAAAAATAAGCAAAAAATAGAATTTTTAATGCAAAAAAGCTTGAAAAAAAAACATAAAAATGGTACGCTTATATTGTAAGCAAGATAGAAATGCTTATGAACAAATTAATGGAGGTTTGATTATGACAAAACAAGAATTTGTAGAAGAAATCGCAAAGGAAGCTGGATTAACTAAAGCTGATGCAGCAAGAGCAGTAGATGCTTATGCAAAAGCTGTTACTAAAGCATTAAAAGCTGGTAAAAAAGTTTCTTTAGTTGGATTCGGAACTTATGCAACTTCTAAGAGAGCAGCTAGAGAAGGAAGAAATCCTAGAACTGGTGAAACAGTTAAAATTGCTGCTAGAACTGCTGTTACATTCAAAGCTGGTTCTAAATTAAAAGATGCAGTAAACTAATATTTGTTGTAAATGCATAGTAAAGGAAGCCATTTTAATGGCTTTTTTCTTTTGCTTTGGTGTTATAATTAAGTGGGTGATACTAATATGCTAGATAAGGCATTAGAATTATTAAAAATATTTTACGACAACAAATATGAGGCGTACATAGTGGGAGGGTTTGTTAGAGATTATATATTAGGAAAAGAAAGTACGGATATTGATATTGCAACTAGTGCAACACCTAGAGAAATTCAAAGCATTTTTAAAGACGTTAAGCTACCTTTTGAAGAATATGGGTCTGTTCATTTAACATATAAAAAGGTATCATTTGAAATTACAACATTTAGAATGGACTTATCATATTCAAATAATAGACATCCTTCACAAATTGTATATACTGATAAATTAGAAATAGATTTAAAAAGACGCGACTTTACAATGAATACTTTATGTATGGATAAAGATAAAAACGTTATTGATCTTTTAGGTGGTATAAAAGATGTTAAAAATCACGTTATAAAGTGTGTTGGAAATCCGGATAAAAGGTTAAAGGAGGATGCTTTAAGGATACTTAGAGCAGTACGTTTTGCAACAGTATTAGATTTTAATTTGGATTATGATTTAAAAAGTGCAATTGGTAGTAATAAGGAATTATTAAAAAATTTATCATTTTATCGTAAAAAACAGGAGTTAAATAAAATATTTTCTTCAGTAAATGCAATAAATGGTATTAAGTTAATTAAAAAGTTTAAACTTGATGAATATTTAGATATTAATATTAATGATAAAATAATAAAGACAAATGATCCAATAGGAATGTGGGCTCAAGTTAATCCGTGTGATGAGTATCAATTTACAAATAATGAAAAAGAGTATATTGAGACTATTAGACGCCTTTTAAAGGACAAAATGATATCTGACATGGAATTATATAAAGAAGGCACTTATGTATGCTATATAGCGGGTCAAATACTAGGTATACCAGAAGTTGAGATATATGATAGATTTGATAAATTACCAATCACTAAAAGTGATGATGTATGTATGAATCCAAAAGAAATTATTGAGTATTTAAAATTAGAAGATAAAAGTAAAATAAAAGATATATTTAGAGATATTGAAACTAAAATTATAAATAGAGAATTACAAAATACTAATAAAGATATTAAGAAGTATTTAGATAAAAAGTATAATTAGTAATTTACATCTTATTTTTGTCATGTTATAATATGTAACTACAAGGAGCATATATGAAAAAGGATATATTATTAGAGCAATTAAGAAATGAAAATCATTATACTATTCCAAAGTATTTGATTACCAATTTAAAAAAGTTTAAGCTAGATTTAAACTCTTTTGTTGTGCTTATTTATCTTTTGAATCATAGAAATAAAGATGTATTTAATTATAAATCTATAATGAGTAATTTAAACTTATCTGAAAAAGAAGTGCTTAATGCAATTGATCTATTAAAGGATAAAAAACTATTATCTATTGATATGGTAAAAAATGATAAGGGGATTATAGAAGAAAGATTAAACATTGACTCTTTTTATGAAATATCATTTTCTGCTCTTTTAGAAAAAGAAAATAAAAACGATGATAAAAACTTATATGATATATTTGAACAAGAATTTGGTAGGACATTATCTCCAATTGAATATGAAATAATAAATGGTTGGGTATCTTCTAATATTAAAGAAGAATTAATATTAGGTGCTTTAAAAGAAGCAGTATTTAATGGGGTTAATAATCTAAGATATATTGATAAAATTCTTTATGAATGGAATAAAAAAGGAATAAAAAATGTTAAAGATATAGAAAAGAGAAGAAAAAAAGAAGACGACGAAGAATTAAATGAAGATTATGATTATGATTGGTTAAATGAATAAATAAAAAATGCCTTGTTAAAAGGCATTTTTATTATGATTACATACCATAATCATCAACGATTACACTTCTAGATACTTCTTTAGAAGTTCCTGAATAAGTAATTCTATATTTTATTGTATAAGTACCTGCAACTGATGTATTAACGTTATTTTCGATAGTTTCAATTTTACAATTATCTGTAATATCAACACCATTTTGTAATACTATTATTGGTTTGTTATCATTAAACGTTGATCCGATTTGTACGTTACTATTACTTGCTTTTATCTCAAAATCTGAAGTTATAGTAACATTTACTGTAGCACCTCTACTTCGATTGTTTTTGTAGTTAGAAAATGCTGTGTATACAACGTACACTGGATTAGCATAATCAGTTTTATGTGTATATGAATTACCTGACGTAGTTCCAACGTATACTTCTTTTCCCGAGGATCCATTTTTAACATATATATCATAACCTATAGTTCCATAACCATCTTCTGACTCTATGTTAAGCATATCTTCAGCACTTAAGCCATGCCATGAAAGTGTTACGGTACCACCAGATATTTTTGCTGATAATCCACTTACACTAGGTAACGTAGTAGTTTCAGCAACTTGTCCATAATCCTTAGGCCCAGTTCCTTTTCTAAATAGTCCTAACACTCCACCTTGTCCTGATGCACGTTTTAGAGGTGTAGAACCAGGAACCACATATATTTCTTCAATACTACTAGGCCTTTTAAATGTAGAGCCATCTTTATCAAACAAATTATTAGCTAAATTCTTATAAAAGCTATCACGTGTTGACCAAGATGATTGAGTATTATATGCATCTTTATATATTCTATCATAACCATACCACATTGTAAGTGCATATTTAGATGTATATCCACATACCCATAAGTCATTTAAAGCCCTTGATGATAATCCGTTTGCTCTAATTGTTTCCTTAGAAAAGTTTGTTGTACCAGTTTTAGCAGCAACATCAACGCCGTTAATACCAGCAGCAGAATATGCCATACCATAAGGATCTTGGGCTGACCAATGAAGTGCATATGTAATTATATATGCAGTAGAATCTTGCATAACTCTTTCCTTTTTGAAATTACTTTCAATAACTTCATCAGTTTCTTTATATACAAATTTCTTAATTGTATGAGGTTTTATATAATAACCACCATTTGAAAATGCTCCATATGCACCAGCCATGGTCATAGGACTATTTCTTGATTCTCCTTTTTTAGTAGAACCTGTAAATGCTCCAATTGCATGAGCTTCGTGTGCGCTACCATTTGATAACTCTGGTGTTAAGCCCAGTTTTTTAGCAAATGAAACTATTTTATCATTTCCTGCTTCTTTAGTAACCGTTTGGAATGTTTTTAAAGCGGTAATGTTTCTAGATAAACCAAGTGCTTGATACATTGGAAGAGTTCCTTTGTATCCACCATCAGAGTTTGATATAGGTTTACCATTACTATAATGATATGGAGCATCAGTAATATAATTAACTGTTCCCCAACCAAGGTATTCAACCGCTGGACCATAGTCAAATATTGGCTTTGCTGTAGATCCTATTTGACGATTAGTCATTGTTGCAAAGTTATATGATCTTTGTGAGTTTTTATTTCTGCCAGCACCAACTGCTATAACTTCACCCTTAGCACTTTCTGTCATTACTATACCAGATTGTGCTTTTTCATTTTCCCAATTCCATGCTTCACCATTCATAACTTTATTAACAAAGTCTTGTTTATCTTTACGCATTGCTGTATAAACTCTAAGTGGCGTTGTGTATGGATTTAAATTATATTCGTTTTCTAATTCTTCAACAACCGTATCAACGTAACCTTGATATTCAGAATAAGTAGTTTCTGTTTTTACTGATTTTATTAATCTATCTATAGGTTGTGCTTCGGCAATTCTTTTTTCTTCTTTAGTAATATATCCATGTCTTTGCATTAAGTACAATACTGTTTTTCTTCTTGCTTCAGCTTTTTCAGGATAATTATATGGATCATATGCTGCTGGTGCTTGGAATAATCCAGCTATAAATGCAGCTTCTGATAAGTTTATATCCTTAACTGATTTACCAAAGTAGTTTTGTGATGCTTGTTCAACTCCGTAAGCACCATTTCCTAAATAAGAATCATTAACATAAAATTCAAGAATTTCTTTTTTTGTATATTTTCTCTCTACCTTAAATACCGCAAGGTATATATCAGTAAATTTTCTTGTTATACCTTGTATACCAGTAGATACGGTAGAAGTATAATTGTTCTTAACGATCTGCATTGTTAAGGTAGATGCTCCTCCGCCGCTTCTGCGTAGAAGCTGTTTAGCGGTTGCAACAGTAAATCTTCCAAGGTCAAAACCATTATGTTGGAAAAATTTTGAATCTTCTGTCGCAACTATTGCATCAATTAAAACTTCTGGTAACTCATCATAAGATATTTCCGTTCTATTTTCATTACCTAGTTTAGCAATTATATTATTATCACTATCATATATTTCAGACATACTAGTAAACTTTAAGTTATTAGGATCAAAAGCTGGTGCTTTAATAATAATAACTATTGAAAGTAAAGTAAAAATTGCTACAAATGCAATAAGACCAGTTAGTACTAAGTTTAATACTAACTTTTTATTTTTACTCATTGTTTTAGTTTTTCTTTTCATTCCTGATTTTATTTCTGCCCCTTTACTAGCGGCGGCGTTACTTATTCTTCTAACGTTTTTCCTAACCGTTGTTTTAACGTTTTTCTTAGGAGTAGTTCTTTTTTTCATTGCCATAATTATTTACCTCCAAAATACATTTGATTTATTACACTTAGATAATCTAATCTTGGTTCATATTTAACACTTATTATTTTACCATATTCTTCAAAAAAACTTAACGGAATTGACTTCCTTTTTTCATTTTTTATAAATTCTTCAAGTTTTTCAGTAGATAAGTAAAAAGTTTTATCTAGTAGGTTAAACCTAACAATTACAAATGATATTGCACCATGGTTTTTAACATTAATTAAATGCTTTATTTGATGATCGTGTATATTTGATAATGAAAACGATGTTTTACTATTAGTTTCCTTCGCTTCAAAATCAATATATTTACCCTTATATATACCATTGTAATCAGTTGTTGATGGTGTTAAAAAGTAACCTTCTTCAACCTTGTTTTTTGTATAATCTACTTTAACTAGTTTTATTGGTGTAGGCTTTTTATAGATATATGCAATATCTTTTACTCTATAATAATCATTTGATATGTTTATATCATTTTCTAATAACATACCACGGTTTTTATAACCTTGTTTTATATTATTTGTTTTAACCTTGTTAAATTTTATGTATGAGTAGTTAATTGCCATATAATCACCATTAAAATTATACTACAAAAACGAGTATTTTAACATAATAAAATGATAAGAAATGTCGATTTTATTTTTAACTGTTTTTTTTGTGATATATTGCTAATAGGAGGGACCATGGATAACATATTTTTATTAATTTTATTTGATGACTTATTAGAAAATGTTAAAGAGGTAAAAGAAAAATATATACTACATAATATTAAATAGGTGATTATGTGGACAAAATAAAAGAAATATATAATGTTTTACCTTACATTATTGCAATATGTATTGTTTTAAATATACTTGGTAATACTATAAAAATGACGTTTAAAATACCAACTAAATACATTATATGGATACTACTGCTAACAAGCATATTAATTAATTTTATATTTTTTGAAATAAGCTTTGAAAGTTTATTTATTGCATTTGTTTCTTTTAGTTTTTCAGTATCTTCTTATGATCTTGTTAAATCATCTAGGAAATTGATTAGAAAGAAGTAAAAAAATATTGACTAGCGTACAAATGTATGGTATATTTTATATTAAGGGGGGATCAAAATGAATAGCATAGAAAAATACACCGAAAAAATATTTGATCAAATAAAATGTATCGATGAAAATGGTAATGAATATTGGGAGGCAAGAGAACTACAAAAGGTATTAGGTTACAAAGAATGGAGACTATTTTCTGCTATAATTGAAAAGGCTCAGGTATCTTGTGCACAAAGTAATAACAACATAAATTACAATTTTGGGGTTTACTCCAAAATTGTAAAAACAGGGGTATCGAACAAACCAATTATTGATTACAAATTAAGCCGTTATGCTTGCTATTTAATAGTTCAAAATGCTAATCCCAGATATAAGGAAGTAGCATTAGGGCAGACCTATTTTGCAATTCAAACAAGAAAGATGGAATTAAACGAAGCGGAATATGATAAACTAACTGAGGATGAAAAAAGATTGTATAGAAGAAAACAAACAAAAGATGGAAATAGAATACTATATAAGATTGCAGTGAAGAAAGGTGTTAAAAACTTTGATAAATTTACGAACGCTGGGTATAAAGGTTTATATAATGGTGAAACAGCAGATGATATTGCTAAAAGGAAAGGTTTAAGGTATAGAGAAAATATATTAGATAATATGGGAAGTGCTGAGCTAGGTGCTAACGTATTTAGGATAACGCAAACCGAGGCACTATTAGAAAAACAGCAAAAACCAAGTGAGAAAAAAGCAACCAACACACATTATATTGTTGGCAAAACAATTAGAAAAGCAATAGAAAAACTTGATGGTATAATGCCTGAAGACTTACCTACACCAAAAAAATCAATTAAAGAAATAGAAAAAAGCAAGAAAATATCTTTAAGAGAAAGAATTGATAATTATGAAGGACCAAACTTAGCAAAGGAGTTTTCTTGGGAAGAACACTAGATTATTCTAGTGTTTTTCTTTTAAACTTATTTATGGTATTATAAAAGTGTATGGAGGTACTAATGATAGATAATAGTGAAAAAACAAAGGCACAATTAGCAATGGAAAGGTTAGCAAGACCACTTTCGTCGTATCCAAGAACTGGAAAAATTGCAAAAACCATTTCATACGTTGATAAAAACAGATTATATAAGTCAATTGAACCTAAAATTAAACAAAATGAGATTGAAAGAAGAGAAAGTGTTATCACGTCAGAAGGCGTTGTATTAGGAAACAAATATAAAGATGATTGTGCTGACAAAGAAATGAGGAATATAGATGTCAAAAGAAAAGGTTAGAATACTATGGAGTGGTATAACTGGAAGAACGGGTACTTGTGCAATAGAAAGAGCCAAAGACTGTAATTATGCTGAAATAGTTGCAGGTATTTGTAGAAGTGATAATAATTACTATAATTATAATGAACTTTATAGTGTCAAAGAAGATTTTGATATTATTATTGATTTTTCGCACAAAGACAGTTTCGATAAAGTACTTGATTTTGCAATAGATAAGAAAAAACCAATTATAATAGGTACTGCTGGTTTAACTGAGGAACAAGAAAAAAGATTTGTTGATGCCTCAAGTATAATACCAGTGTTTCGAGGTGGTAATTTTAGATTCTTTGTTAAAAAGTTTATTGATGCGGTAGTAGAATATGCAAAAGACCATGATGATTTAACCATTGTTGAAACACATTATAAAAATAAGAAAGTACCGAGTGAAACTGCTAAAGTTGTAGTTCAAAAAGTAAAAGAAAAAACTGGTAAAGATATGAAAATAGAATCTCATCTTTTATATGAAGAAAGAATTAATGATTGGAGAGTTGATGATTTACATTGTAGGGTAGTAGGTTTTGAAGAACTTGCCGATGATTTATTAAAAATTGCATATTTAATGAAAGATAAACCCGCAAATGGGGTATATGATTTAGATAGATTACTAGATGAATCAAAAGAATTAATATATAAAGATAATGAGGATAATTACAAAATAAAGTAGTGTGATATTATGAAGAAGAATAAATTAATACTATTTGACTGGGGTGGAATAGTAGAACCACAGAAAGAAGGGTTTATAAAAACGTTTAAAACGTTATTTAAAACCTTAGGTTATGATAAAGATGATGTTATTGATATCTTAAAAAACTATCATTTATCATCAATACGTACTTTAGATGAGTATGAAAGTATTTTTGAAAATATGAAAAAAGATTTTAATATTTCATGTACGTTTGATCAATATTTAAATCTATATACCGAGTTATTTGATAAAATTATCTATTATAAGGATGTAGCAGAGTATGAATCCTCATTAAAAGATAAATGTAATATAGGAATACTTTCGAACCTGTCGGTAATTGATCATGATAGAATTGATAAGCAACTTAATCTTAAAAACTATGATTACGTATTTTTATCATATGAATTGGGTTGTCAAAAACCTAATAAAGAAATATATGAAAAAGTTCAAAGCATGCTTCCTTTTAATAAAGAAGATATATTATTTGTTGATGATTTGGAAAAAAACATTAACGCTGCTAAAGAAATGGGTTGGAATACATGCCTAGCAAATGGACTAGAACTTGATAAAATAAAAAAAGCTTGTGAATGTTTTATAAATAAAGAAAATGATTAATCATTTTCTTTTTACGTAATACATATGTAAATTGACAAAGTATAAAAAAATTGAGATAATTAATTAAGCAGAGGTGATAAATATGTTTAATGATAGAATTTCTTTAACACCACAAGATATTTATGAACAAGATTTTAAAATTGATACAAGGGGTTATCGCTTACAAGAAGTTGATAAATTCTTGGATAGAATTATAAAAGATTATGTAGAGTTTATAAATATTATTAAAGAATTAAAGGGTGAAAATAAGGAATTAGCAGATGAAAATTTGTCTTTAAAACATGAGTTAAGAAATTTAAGGGCAAATATCGATATCGTAAAGAAAAATGAAAAGGAAATTACTAACGTTGATATATTAAGACGTTTATCACAACTGGAAAAGTATATTTATGAAAAAGAAGAATAATGTTTTTTATGCAAACGCTGCTAACTAGTTTAGTAGAGGAAAGTCCACGCTCACACGAATCTGTGATTGATCGTAGTGTTCATGCCAAGGGAAAAAATAACCTTGGGTAGAGTAATCTAACGGCGCCGAGGTAATCTAAGTCTTTGATATGATTATATTAGGCATAAAGTGCCAAAGTGACGATGTCTTTTAGAAATGAAAG
>CADBMO010000118.1 GCA_902795755.1 uncultured Erysipelotrichaceae bacterium
TCTTTCTTATCCTCTTTTTTATTCTTATCTTCTATTACTTTACCTTGTAATTTCTTAGAATCAGTATCCTTGTTACAGCAAGTTAAGCAAAGTAATAATATTATAATTGCAATTACTGCAACAATTATTGCAATTATCTTTTTAGCATTAGTACCACTAGATGCAGTTGATGCATTAACTACTTTTGCTGACTTAGTAGTTTTAGTGTTACTACTCTTACCTTTTGCCATATAAACCCTCCTTCATAGTTTTCAACTAGGGCATGGCTACCCTAAGTTTTGTATTTATTATAGCAAGGTAAAAATAAAAAAACAACATATTTTGTAATATTTTGTTGTTTTTTGTCGTATTTTTGTTATTTTTCGTAGTCGCAAGCACTACATTTTATAATATCATCTTTTTCTACAAGTAAACTATGGCATTCTGGGCATACTTCACCAGTAGGTTTATCCCATACTGCCACCTTACATTTAGGAAAGTTACCACAACCATAGAATACCTTTCCTTTTTTAGTTTTTCTTTCAACTATTTTACCACCACATTTAGGACAATCACATACTTCTACTAGTGGTGCTTTTTCTTTTTTCTTTATATATTTACATTCAGGATAACCAGAACATGCCTCAAATTTACCAAACTTACCGGTTTTTATAACCATAGGTTTACCACAATTAGGGCATACTTCACCAGTTTGTTCATCTTCTTTTTTCTCCATATTATCGAATGCATTTTTTACATCTGGTTCAAAATCTTTATAAAAATCTTCTAACAATTTATACCACACCTTTTTTCCATCTGCTATTTTATCTAAATCTTCTTCCATTTTAGCAGTGTATTCAACGTTTATTAAATCACTAAAGAACTCTTGAAGTTTATCAGTTGTAACTATACCTATTTCAGTAGGATTTAATTTCTTTTCAATTATTTTTACGTAACCTCTTTGAGTTAACGTAGTAATGGTAGATGCGTAAGTAGATGGTCTACCTATTCCAAGTTCTTCCATTGCCTTTATTAACTTAGCTTCTGTATATCTTGCTGGAGGTTTTGTAAAGTGTTGTTCTTTTAAAACTTCGTTAGCATTTAATATATCATTTACTTTATATTCAGGTATTATTTTATCTTCACTTGCTTCAAACTTACTATATACTTTTAAATACCCATCAAATACAAGTGTACTTCCGGTTGCTTTAAATGTTGCATCATTATTAGTAAGTGAAAGTGATAAACTATTTACTTTGGCATCACTCATTAATGATGCAAGTGCTCTATAATAAATCATTTCATATAATTTATACTCATCTTTTGATAAATACTCTTTTATACTTTCTGGAGTTCTATTAATACTAGATGGTCTTATCGCTTCATGAGCATCTTGTACGTTTTCTTTCTTTTTACCTTTTTTTACGTAACCAACATATTCTTTACCATATTCTTTATCTATAAAAGCATATGTACTTTTAATAAACTCATCTGAAAGTCTAATAGAATCAGTTCTCATGTATGTAATTAAACCAATTGTATCATTTTTTATATCTATACCTTCATATAGTTTTTGTGCAACTTGCATTGTTTTTCTAGATGAAAAGCCCAATTTAGTAGAAGCATCTTGTTGCATAGTTGAAGTTATATATGGATATTTTGATGATTTTTTCTTTAATTTTTTTTCAAAGTTAGAGACTACATAATCATCACCTAAACTATTTAATACTTCATCAGCTTCGTCTTCGCTTTTTAACTCAGCTTTTTCGCCTTTAAAAGTATCTAAATTAGCATCCATATCATCAAACTTAGCAGTAATAGTCCAATATTCTTCTTCTTTAAAGCTTTCTATTTCACGTTCACGATCCACAATTAATTTAAGTGCAACAGATTGTACTCTACCAGCAGATTTACCACCAGTTTTAGATTGCATTAACTTACTTAATCTAAAACCAATTATTCTATCAAGAATTCGTCTAGTTTCCTGACTATGAACTAAATCATCATCTATTTTACGAGTGTTATTAAAAGCATTTCTAACAACGTCTTTAGTTATCTCATTAAATACAACCCTTTCATAATCATCATCAGATAATTCTAAAGCATCTTTTAGATGCCATGAAATTGCTTCTCCTTCACGGTCAGGGTCAGTTGCAAGATATACTTTTTTTGATGACTTAGCATCTTTTTTAAGTGCTGTAATATCTTTTTTCTTACCCTTAATAGGTTCATAATTAGGAGCAAAATGATTATCTATATCAACACCAAAACCATATTTACCAGTAGTTGCTAAATCCCTTATATGACCTTTAGAAGATACTACTTTATAATCACTACCTAAATATTTTTCAATTGCTTTTGTTTTAGTAGGAGACTCTACTATTACTAAGTTCTTTGACATAAATTACTTCCTTTCTTCATCAAGTAATTTTTTAACAGGACCATAAGTCCTTCTATACCCGTCAATTATACCATACTTATTTAATAGGTCAAGGTGTTTTTTTGTCGGATATCCTTTATGTTTACAAAATTCATATTCAGGATGTTTTTTATCTTCTTCATACATTATTCTATCACGAGTTACTTTAGCAATAACAGATGCTGCTGCGATAGTAATTGATTTAGCATCACCTTTTATAATTGATTCATATGGTATATTTGTAAAGCCTTTAAGTGGCATTGCATCAGTTATTATATAATCAGGTTTTATATTCATATTATCTATAGCACGAAGCATACCTTGACGTGATGCTTCATATATATTAATCTCATCTATTTCTTCAGCTGATACTATGGATACACCAACTGCTAATGCTTTTTCCATTATTATAGGATAATATAATTCTCTTTTTTTCTCACTTAATTTTTTTGAGTCATTTAACCCTTCTAATACAAAATCATGAGGTAAGATTACGCTAGCACAAACAACAGGGCCATATAAAGGACCACGTCCAGCCTCATCACAACCTGCAACGTTGTTAAAACCATCAGCCCATAACCTTTTTTCATTTTCATATAAATCAATCATTATTTACCTCATCAAAAGTTACTTTACCGATAAGCCCATCTCTTAAATCCTTTATAATTATACTTGATACTTTATCATAATCAACCTCACCCTTAGATACTATTGCACCTCTTTTTTTACCAATAATATCATATGCTGGTACTACATCATCAATATCAAAATAATCAATACCATATCTGTCAAATAAAAGTTGTTTATAATTTGTATATAAGGTGTCAAGTATATAACATGCTACTTTACCTATAGGAAGAATTTCTTCTTTTATTGCAGAAAAAGATGCTAAATTATATCCTTGTATTTCATTATCAATCTTAGGCCATAGTATTCCAGGAGAATCCAATAATTCAATATCTTTATTTATACGTATCCAAGAAAGAGATTTAGTAACACCAGGCTTATTACCAACTATAGCGGCTTTTTTACCAACTAATCGATTAATTAATGTAGATTTACCAACGTTTGGAATTCCTACTATTAATGCCCTATAAGCACGGGGTTTAAGCCCTTTATTTTCTCTTTTAATGTTTAAATCTTTTAATAATTCATTAGTATACTCAAATATTTTATTAATTCCTTTATTATTAATTAAATCTACCATAACTACTTTATAGCCATTCGATTCATAATAAGATTTAAACTTATTAGTTTTTTCTTCATCACACAAATCATACTTTGTCATAATAATAATCTTTGGCTTATTTCCAATTAAATCATCAATATCCTTTATTTTAGATGATATAGGTATTCTAGCATCAACCACTTCATACACTATATCTACCATGTTAATATTTTCTTTTATTTGTCTTCTAGTTTTAGCCATATGACCAGGATACCAATTGATATTAGTTTTATTATCATTCATGAGAGTCATCTCCTTTACTTTTTAAACATTACTAATGTTTTTTCTTTTCCATATTTTTCATAATCTTCTTTAGATTTTTCTTCAATATATTTTTCA
>CADBMO010000119.1 GCA_902795755.1 uncultured Erysipelotrichaceae bacterium
ACATAAAAAAGAGTGATTAATCACTCTTTTTATTATACATATCACATGATAATTCATGATCATTTATTACACCAATTGCTTGCAGGTATGAATATATAATAGTTGATCCAACAAATTTCATTTTACGTTTTTTTAAATCGTTTGATATAGTATCTGATAATTCTGATGTCGTTTTAAATATGTCATCTTTATTAATAATTACATTATTATTAGTAAAATGCCAAATATAATTAGAAAAAGTATCATATTCTTTTTGAATATCCATAAATATCTTTGCGTTATTTATTGCAGCTTTTATTTTCAATTTATTTCTTATTATTCCTTTATTATTTAAAAGTGTATTTATTTTTTTATCATCGTAATTAGCTATTTCATGATAATTGAAATTATCAAAAGCATCTTTAAAATTTTCTCTTTTATTTAAAATACATTCCCAAGATAATCCAGCTTGAAATGATTCTAAAAATAACATTTCATACAAATATTTGTCATCATAAGATGGTACTCCCCACTCTTTATCGTGATAAGCAACATATAGTGGGTTATCATCATTTACCCATTTACATCTTTTCATTTTTATTCTTCTTTTTAACTGGATTTTTCACTAATTCTTTATCTATATATTTAATGCTTTTATATTCATTTAAACGAACAACAAATTCATCTATTACATCACCTTTAAACATCTTGGTAACATTATTAACAATAGATTTAATATCCCTTTCATTAATTGAACCAGAAGTTACTCCTGCTAGTGAAAAACTATTGCTACATTTTTCTTTTTCACCATCATAAATAACGTAGTTTACTTCAATGTAATGATCATTTTTATCAATTATTAATTCATGTTTTTCCTTTCCCATTTTTTTAGTTAAAATCAAAAAGTATTTTCCCACAATAACCTCCTATCTATAATAAAAGAAGATAACTAGCAATCATCTTGCGCATCAATATCGCAAGCATCACCAGATACCTTTGCATTTATATTATCATATATTAGTTTTAAATCACTTTGTTCTTCTTTAGTTAGTTCATTTGAAGCGAAACCAGTCCCCTCCTTATATTCAATAATTTTACCATCTAAAACTCCTAATACAACTGGTTTATTTAATGATATATTATTATTGCTTAAAATGGTTTTCACATCATCATTAACACTATTAATATCAATATAATAAATAGCAGATGCATTAACATAATCTAATACGTTAACCATGTTTCTAGATTCATTATCAGTTGCACTTCCAATAAATATAAAAGCAGAGTCATTTAAAAGTGATGATAACTTCTTATTATCAACATACACAAAATAGTTATTTTCTTTTACACTTACAGTTATATATTCATCTTTATTATTTAAACTTTCATATTCTTTTTTAAACTTAGATGAATCTACATTATTTGTCTTAGTACTCTCTTTTTTACATGCACAAAGAGAAAATAATAAAATAATACATAATAGTATTTTAACAACTTTTTTCATTACTACCTCCTATATAACATAAACTTTATTATTATCATTTTTATTATAAACATAATAATTAATATTAGGTGTGATAACCTCATAATCATTTTTAATTATATTAATAAAATTATCTACGTAATCTATGTTTATGTTACATTTATCCGTTTTATAGTGCATTGGTATTACTACCTTTGGTTTTAGATCCATAACAACTTCATATGCCTCTTTATAATCAATCGTATATGTACCACCTACTGGTATTAATAATACATCTACATTTTTTATTTTATCTAATTGTTCCTTATTAAGTACGTGACCCAAATCTCCTAAATGACATATTCTAATACCTTCAGTTTCAATTATATGAATAATGTTATTACCACGTAACGCACCCATAGCATTATCATGAAAACTATTAACTTTTTCTATTTTTATAGTACCTTTATTGTCTAAAATTGTCAAATTATCAGTATAATCATGATCATAATGATTATGTGATATAAGTGAATAGTTAACTTCTTCTTTATTAACATTATACCCTATTGAATCATCAAATTGATCAATAATTAATATTTCTTCATCATTTTCAATTTTAAAACAAGCATGACCAACATGTGTTATTTTTACCATATTACCTCCTAAAAAACATAAAAACCAAAAACGAATCCTAGTGCTGCTCCTATTAAGTGCCCTAAGTGCGATACGTTGTCTTTTTTAAAAATACCAGATACTATTTCATTAACTACGTAAAATACACATATTAATATTAAAGTAATTGGTATTTTACCAGTTTCTATATTTACAAATGATGATAATACAATCATCATAAATACAACGCCAGATGCCCCTAGTATCATTTTATTTTTGCTAAATATCATATTAATTATACCAGTTACTGCTGCCGTTATTAAAATCATAATAATTAAGTTTTTTGAACCATACTTTTCCTCTATCATTGGCCCTATTAATAAAATATATAAAAAATTATTCATAAAATGTTGCCAATTAGCATGTCCAAATATATGAGTAATTAATCTTACGTAAGTAAGAGGATTTAATAAACTACTACGATAACTTGAAAACAATATTTTATTAGTTTTACCATTAGTTATAAAATTTAATATAAATGCTAAAAATGATATTAAAAAAAATGATAATACTACAACCGAGTTATATTGTAACTTATTTATTATTTGCATTTATATCACCAATATAATTATATAAAAAAACAAAAAAAAAGACAATTATTTTGTCTTTATCTTTCCAAGTGGACCATTTTCTGGTTTAACTTGTCTTGAAACTATTTTAATCTTCTCTGAATCTATATATTTATTTTCCCTTGCAGTAATAAAATCATTTATACCAAATCCTGCTAATACTAATCCGCCAATAAGTATTATTAATCCTCCATAGTTTAAATCATTAGTTTCAATATATGAACTAATTAATTTTTCTAAACTAAGACCAGTTACTGTAGTGCCCATTACAGCACCTACGGTAGATACTAAAGTGGCATTTTTATAATTTCTTTTATCTATTTCTCTTAATTCCTTAAATAGCTCATCTCTATTATTAATCATAGAAATAACTTGTTCATATTCCCTTAATTCTTTTTTAACTCTTTTTCTCATAATAATCCCCTTTCATAAATACGAGCACCTAGTTTAGCACAAAAAAACAAGTATGTCAAATCATTTGTCATACTTGTCTAAAAAGTCATATTTTTTGCCTTTCGTTTTATACGCTCTCATCATATCTAAATTAACGTTTTCAGTTGATCTAAAAATATTAAATGGTATAAAATCACTCTCTTTTTCTAATTTTTCAATTAATTTTTTTATCTTTAATCTTTTAGATTTATCTTCATCAAAGCTTGCTTCTTCAGTAAACCTACAAGCACAGTTAATAAACGTCAATTTATTATATTTAGCCCATGCTTTTATATCACGCTCTCTAACCAAATATAAAGGCCTTATTAATTCCATACCAGGAAAATTATCACTATGAAGCTTTGGCATCATTCCTTTTATTTCACCACCATATATTATACTTAATAAAGTAGTTTCTATAACGTCGTCAAAATGATGCCCAAGAGCTATTTTATTACATCCTAATTCTCTTGCAAAAGCATATAAATTACCACGTCTCATTCTTGCGCATAAATAACATGGATTACCTTCTTCTAAATTTGTAACCGTTTCAAATATATCACTTTTAAATACGTTTATATCTATATTTAATATTTTAGCATTTTCTTCAATCATTTTTGCATTTAAAGCATTATATCCAGGATTCATTACAATATATTTTAAATCAAATTTAATATTACCATGTTTTTGTAACTCTTCCATACATTTAGCTAGTAAAAAAGAATCTTTTCCACCAGATATACATACAGCTATTTTATCTCCTTCTTTAATTAATTTATAGTCTCTTACAGCACGAGTAAATAATCTATATATATCTTTTCTAAACTTTACAATTATACTTCTTTCAATTTCTTTATAACGTTCCATAAAATCACCTATTGTATTATAACATAAAAATACAAGTTATGTTATAACTCGTATTTTTCTATTGTATCTTCATCTAAATATACTTTATTTAATAAGCACTTTGGTACAACCATATTTTTATCTTCATATGCTTTTATAAATGCGTTAACGGTTAGTTTTACCTTATTTCTATAATGACTATACCAAGAATATACAGACGAACCATCTTTAAAATGCATCTCTTCTTTTGTTGTATTTTTAAATTTTTTATCATCATCCATTAAAAGAAACTCATAGAATTTATCCAAAAATTTTCTTGTTTCATATTTTTTATACTGCTTTTGAACAGTAACTGAATACTCATCACTTGCAGACATTATTGTTTTTTTATTTATAACCCACCATCTATATACATTTGAACCATCTTTAAAAGTTATATTAGATTTTGAATAAAACTTATTTAAATCATCTATATTTAAAAACTCAATTATTCTTCTGTTTTTATACTTTTCATAATCTTTTTGAATTCTTATAGAATACTCATCATTGGAACTAAGAATTTCATCTTTTGTATTACGACTAAAAAACCATTTCGCCATACCTGTTCCATCAGAAAACCTAAGATCATCCTTTGATCCATTAAACTTATCTAAATTTCTTTCTTTTGAAAACTCTATTAAATGTTTATTACTATATAGCAAGTACTGTTTTTGAATTATCTTAGAATAATCATCATCACTAGATAAAATTCTATCTTTGTTATGTTTCCAAAAATCAAATACTGGTTTCTTATCACTAAACAAAAGATTACTTTTGCTATAAAACTTATTTATATCCATAATATTTGCAAATTCTATTAGTTTACTTTCTTTCATAAAAAAGCCCCTTTTCTTGGTGCAATATAGTACCAAAAAAAGGGTAAAATGTCAAATTATAAAGGGTTTACATGTATTACCGTTAAGTATATCTCATCTATTTCTTTATCTATTTCCTTTTCTAAAGTGTTAGCAATATCATGGCTATCAAAGGTTGACATATTACCATCTACATATATGGTAAATGATATTTGATAGCGATACCCTACAGGAGTTGAATTAAAATGTATAACTTTTTTTATTTCTTTATGTCTTTTAATTATTTTATATACTTCATCTTTTACTTCTTCATCAATACTTTTATCCATCAAAACATCATATGATTCTCTAAATATTTTAAGTGCACTTACAAATATCCAAATAGAAATAATTATTCCTGTTATACCATCAAATACATATAACCCTTTTAGTGATAAAATAATTGATACTAAGTTTAATAAAGTAAGAAGTATATCATTTCTATGATCTATAGAATTAGCATGCAATAATAAATCATGTTCTTTTTTAGACACTTTATCAGTATACAAAAATAAAAATAACTTAACTAATATAGTAATTATACAAACAATGACTAACCACACCGAAAAAGTATAACTCTTTCCATTTATTATTGATAATAATGAATTTTTAAACAAAAAGAAAACGGTTACAAACATAACAACACTAATTAGCATTGAATAAATATACTCTGCTTTACCATGACCTAAATTATGATCATCATCAGATGGTTTACTTGCTATCTTATTACCAATAAATGTCATTATAGATGAAAAAATATCTCCTGCACTATTTAGTGCATCTGCAATCATTGCTTGTGACCCAGTAATAAGACCAATAACGCCTTTTATTATTAGAAGGAATATATTTCCTACTATACCAAATATACT
>CADBMO010000120.1 GCA_902795755.1 uncultured Erysipelotrichaceae bacterium
GAAGCTGCTGACATAAGAAATTATGTAGATGAATTGAGGATTAAAAGATATGATTTTGATAATCCTAGCGAAGAAAAATTAGAATTTGCACGTTTAATATGTGAATTAATTGATAAAAATTATAAAATTAGGTTAAGAGAGCCTAGGGAATCACATGTTGGAACAACTCAACTAGATGTTTTGAGAACCGTAGCAGCAAAATCACCTAATTATTATGAATTAAAAGGTAGTGACAATTTTTTTACAAAATTTGCAACATTTGATAGTGAGGTTTTATTGACCGCTTTAGAATATATTTGTAAAGACGTAAATAAGAAAAGAGTTTTATTAGACGAAATATCAAAACGTAAAGCAGGTTATATTTTAAGAAGTAATGATAGAACTAGTGAATACAAAGTATATAAAAGAAGAATGTCCCATATGTACATAAAACTAAATCAAGATGGAGAAACAAGTAGAGAAATATGGCAAAGTATTTATAATACTTTGGTTGATAAAAAAATAATTGATTTAGATGAGTATGGTGTAAAAAAAATTGAGCAACCAATTATAAAAACTGAAGAAGTTAAAAAGAGTTATCAAGACAAAAAAATTGATGAATATTTAAAAGGAAAATTAGAGGAAAAAGAAATTGCTAAGTTAAAGGAAGATAGTTATACAGATTATCTAATACAAGAAGGAATATTTTATAACGACGCTGGAGAACCATTATTTGATCAAGAATATGATTTAGATAGTGCAAAAAGAAAGTGATAAAATGGAAAAACGTATTAGTGAGTTTATTAACTATGTACAAAAACAAAAAATGTATTCTTCTAATACCGCAAAAAATTATGAGTTAGACATAGTTGAATTTAAAAATTATTTAGAAGGAAAAGGTGTAAATTATACAAATGTAGATTACGATTTTATAAAAGATTATTTAATGTATTTACATAATAAAAAGTATAAAAGAAATACCATTGCAAGAAGACTTTCTTCACTTAGAAGCTTTTATAGATATTTATTTAATAATAACGTTGTAAAAACTAATCCATTTAAGTATGTACAATTACCTAAAAAAGAAAAAAGATTACCAAAGTACGTTGGAGTTGAAGATTTAGAAGTAATATTTAATATTCCTGATATTACAACCCCGTTAGGTCAAAGAGATAGACTAATACTAGAAATCTTGTATGCAACAGGTATTAGGGTAGGAGAGTTAGTAAATATATGTCTTGAAGATATAGACTTTTCAAAAAAAGAAATTAGAATTTTAGGTAAGGGTAATAAAGAGAGAATTGCAGAATTTGGAGATTATTGTTTAGATGCGATTAATGAATTTATTGATGATGGTAGGTGTAAGATACTAAATAAATATAATAAAGAATCTAATTATTTAATAATTAATGGACAAGGTGAGAAAATAACTACTAGAGGTGTTGAAAAGATTATGGATGGTATTATAAAAAAAGCTAGCTTAAAAAAACGTGTAACTCCTCATATGATAAGGCATACTTTTGCTACCCACCTTTTAAACGAAGGATGTGATATATTAACGGTTAAAGAGTTATTAGGACATGAATCATTAGAATCAACTCAGATATATACACATGTTTCTAATGAAAAATTAAGGCAAGTTTATTTAAATTGTCATCCTAGAAGTAAAAAATAACGCTTTACATTATTTATAAAAAAAATATGAAATAAGTTGTAATAATGATATAATATTAGTATTAAAACAGGAGGGTATAATGGATAATACTGAAGCATTAACAGTACCAGAAGTAGATGGTGTTGTTGTTAAAGAGGATAAAAAAACGGCTGCAAAGATATGGGGTAAGGCAGTAGATACTGGTGTAGCAATAGAAAAAACCAAGATTAAAGCTACTCCTGCAATGTTAAAAATTGTATGTTTAGCAGCACCTGAATTGGCACCTATTTTGTTACCATTATCAAAATTTATGAAATCTAAAAGTGGTCAAAAATGGATAGAAAAATCTCAAAAGAATTATGATGCAATGGGTGAGGCATTAAAGGGTAATACTCAACCTATGAAAGATAATATTGAGGATAATATTAACTTCTTAAATAGTGAAGAGGGAACAGAATATGCAAAAGATGCAATTGAACTTGCAAAGGGGATGAGCAAATGATTAATGAAATAGATGGTACAATCACATTAACCAATGAGAATAATGAACAGATAAAAGTACAAGCATTATTTAGCTTTGAAATGCCTGAGTTTAAGAAAAAATATATAGTATACACTTTAAATCCAGATGCAACGCTTGATGAAGTTAATGTTTTAATTTCAGAAATAAATTATGATACTTTGGAAATAAAGTCTATACCAGAAGATGAAAAAAGCGCAGTTATAGAGTTTTATAATAGTGCAAAACAAATGTTATTATCTGAAGATGGTGAATAATAATAAATTTCTTTTAAAAATAAGATTGTTTCTGTTGGAACAGTCTTTTTTTTGTGTTATAATAAATACGTTGCAAATACAAAAAGGAGGAATGTAAATGACAAAATGGGTATACCTTTTTAGTGAAGGTAATGCAGACATGAGAAACCTTCTTGGTGGTAAAGGAGCTAACTTAGCAGAGATGACTAATATTGGTCTTCCAGTACCTCAAGGTTTCACTATAACAACTGAAGCATGTACTCAATATTATGAAGATGGAAGAAAAATCAATTCTGAAATCGAAGGACAAATTAATGAGTACATTACTAAGATGGAAGAAATTACTGGAAAGAAGTTTGGTGATAAAGAAAATCCATTATTAGTTTCAGTTAGATCTGGTGCAAGAGCATCAATGCCTGGTATGATGGATACAATTTTAAACTTAGGTTTAAATGAAGAAGTAGTTGAATCAATTGCTAAACAATCTAATAATCCAAGATGGGCATGGGATTGTTATAGA
>CADBMO010000121.1 GCA_902795755.1 uncultured Erysipelotrichaceae bacterium
AAAAAAATAGATATATATAATAGCATTATTGTAATGGTAAATAAATTAAAAATAAAAATAGATGATGTTATTAGTTTGAAAAAATTCTAAAGCTATTTTTCTTGCATATAATGTGTTAATAAGATATAATGAAGTTGAAAGGAGTACGTTTATGAAAAAACATTTTAAATTAGTTGCTGTATTTGCTTTTGTTTTAGTTGCAACCATTATATTAACTGGTTGTGAACCAAAAAGAACTGATGTTACATTTAAAGGAGAAGAAGGAACTATTACATTTGCTGTAAAAGAAGATAGTGGATGTAAAATATCTACTGATGAAAAGGATCTTAGAACTTCAAGAGAACAAGGTTCTCTAGTATGTAAAAATTTCAAAATTGGAATTGAATTTTCTGATGACTATGGATATTTCTTCAATAGTGACTTCAAAAAATTAAAAGAAGCTAGAAGCGATTATGATGATATGAAAGAAGTTACTTATAGTGGTAACAAAGCAATTCAATATTTCTATGGTGGATATAATTCAACAGAAATATTAATGCCTGTTAAAAACAATGATAAATATTTAATTGATTTAAGTGTTTATGGTAAACAAGACACTGAAGAATCTGGAAAAGCAGCAATTAAAAGTGAAGAAGTACAAGACGTTTTAAATAACATCACCGTATTGAAAGCAAAAGCAAAATAATGTAAAGTACTAGTAAAAATACTAGTACTTTTTTATTTTATTATATTATAATTAAATAAAGGGTGGTGATGATTATGAATCTTTATTTAGTAAGGCATGGTAAAACCTATATGAATGAAAAAGGATTAATACAAGGAACTAGTAACACTTCTTTAAGTGAACTTGGCATTAGACAGGCCAAAGAAGCAAAAGATAATTTAAAAGATGTTAAATTTGATATATGTATATCATCGCCACTTAAAAGAACAATTGAAACCGCTACCATTATAGTTAATAACAAATGTAAAATAATAGTTGATGATAGGCTCTTAGAAAGATTAATGGGAGAGTACGAAGGAAAACCACATGATGAATACGTAAAGGGAAATTATTGGGATTTAAAACTTAATAATGATAGTAAAGGGGTAGAACCAGTAAAAAAGTTATTTATAAGAGCAAAAGATTTTTTGGATTATGTTAAATCCCTTGATTATGAAAACGTACTAATTGTTTCTCATGCTGCTATTATAAGAGCAATACATTTTAGTATAATTGGATACGATAATAATACTATTTTTTTAGAATTTTATCCTAAAAATGGTAAAGTATATAAATATGTAATATAGGAGGTAATTATGATAAATTTTTATACAAGTGATAAAGAAGGCATAAAAGAAATTAAAGGATTACAAAAAGAGTGTTGGATAGATATGGTAAATCCTAATGCTAATGAAATAGAGAAAATAGCAAAATTAACTAAAACAGATTTAGATTTATTAACTAAACTTTTAGACGATGAAGAATTACCTCGTATAGAAGAGGGTGATAACGCAACTTTAATTGTTGTGGATACGCCATATGAAACAGATAAAAAATATAAGCATAAATATAATACTGATCCTCTTGGTATTATAATAAATAATGATGGTTATATTATAACCATTTCATTAAAAAAGCAAAAAATATTAGAAGATTTTAAAAATAATAAAGTACGTAATTTTAGTGTTAGAAAAAGAACTAAGTTTGTTATACAAATACTTCTTAAAATGGCAAGTATTTATCAAAAAGAACTTACAATGATTAATAATTACATTAATAAAAAAGAAAAAACATTATATAAATCTACTGATAATAAGGAGTTAATAGATTTATTAAACGTAGAAAAAACGTTAGTATATTTTTCAACTTCTTTAAAAGCAAATGACGTTGTGTTAGAAAAACTTTCGAAGGGTAACGTATTAACTTTATATGAAGAAGATGAAAATTTATTAGAAGATGCTATGATAGAAAATAAACAGGCTATAGAGATGGCAAGTATATATAGAGAAATACTTGGTAGTACCACAGATGCTTATGCATCAATTATTTCTAATAATTTAAATGATGTCATGAAGTTTTTAACAAGTATTACCATAGTACTTTCAATACCTACAATGGTTGCATCATTTATTGGCATGAACGTACCAATGGGCGAGATGGGAAGATCGCCTTGGAGTTTTGCACTAATACTTGCAGCATCATTTGTAATATCAATAGTGCTTACTATAATATTAAAGAAGAAGAATATGTTATAATAATAGGGGTGATGAGTTTGAAAATAGATAAAAAGAGTAAAAGACAAATATTTGAAATAATAGTATTTGCAGGAATCGTTTTATGGGCTGTATTTAACTATGATTTATTTATAAAATTTGTTATATATGCAATAGAACTTACGATGCCAATTATAGTAGGAGTTGCAATAGCCTTTATAATAAACGTTCCAATGAAAGCAATAGAAAGAAAAATATTTAAAGTAGAAAAAAGAAAACATAAAAAATTAATTCGCGTAATCTCATTATTAATATCGGTATTATTAATACTTGGTATATTTGGTTTAGTATTATTCTTAATAATACCAGAAATTGTAGAAGCAATTGTTAGTTTAGCAAAGACAATGCCTGATAACGTTAAATGGATTAATAAGTTTATCACTAAAATAAGTAAAGCATATCCAGACCTATCAGGATATATTGGTAACGTAGATACATCTAATTTAGTTGAAATGTTTTTAGGTAATGCAAATCAATTAATTAGTAACGCGGTTTCATTTAT
>CADBMO010000122.1 GCA_902795755.1 uncultured Erysipelotrichaceae bacterium
CGAAGAGTTTAACGTAATATCGCAAACAGAAGAAGAGATAACTTTGTTAGCAAAATATAACTTATTAGTAGGTAATGAAGTAGATGTAGCTTTAAATGACGGAAATTATAGTATAACATCATCTTCTGAAATATCAAAAGATACTGAAGGTTATGGGCTTCAAAATTCAAGTATAGAAAGCTTTGAAGGTAACCCAGGTCATTACAAAGCGGTAGTTTCTTATGCTACTCCAAGAATAGTACCTTCCGAAACCGAAGGAGAAGAGGATAAATATTTATATTATTGGCAAGATGATGATGGTAATTTAATGGGTACTTATTCTAAGTCATTTGTTGCTCAAAATGAAACTATAAATTATGGTTATACTTATGATAAATATTCTAATGTTTATCAATATTTACAAGATTATAAAAAGAAATTAATGAATTTTAAAAATTTAAAAACAGTTAATATAAAACTATTAGACGTAGAAGATTACGTTAATTTGGTAATGTCTCCAAATGTAAGTGATTGGTATTTACCATCAACTTATTGGACTGGAGTTACTATAGAAGTTGATACAATGATGGCTTTGACTAGAGATGATTCGGCATATTATTACCCAAATCAAGAGTTAGCAGGTGTAAGGCCGGTAGTTACCATTAAAAAATCTGAATTAGAAGGAAAAGATGTAATAAAAACAACAACCAAACAAAAAATAATTACAGGTACTTCTAAAAAGGCTTCAAAAAAATATAGATTAATATATCATAATGAAGATAACAAAACTACTACCACAACAAAAACTGGTAAAACAACTACTGTTATGAATATGGGTGGTATTGTAAAAACTTATAATACAGAATCAAAAATACCATGGTTATTTATAATTATAGATGGTTTGCTTTTATTAGTCGCTTTAATAGAATTTGTAATTTATAAAAACAAGAAAAAGGAAAATTAATCCTTTTTCTTTTATTATATTTATATAAATCATTGAAATAATATAAAAAATAGATTAAAATAATATTTAAAGGATGGTGATTATATGAACGATATTAACATTTTACCAGCAGATACTTTTGTTGTAGTAAATAAAACCATTCTAAATGAAAATGATAGGAAGCTAATTAATATGCTTTATCAACCTATTATAGGATCTTTTGCTACTAGTTTATATTATACATTATGGTCAGATTTAGATAAAAGTGAGTTGTTAAGCAAGGAGTATACTCATCATCATTTGATGACTAGTTTAAGAATAAAAATGGATGCTATAATTATTGCAAGAAAAAAACTAGAAGCAATTGGTTTGCTTAAAACATATTTAAAAAAGGGTAACGTTAATAGTTACGTATATGAATTATATTCACCAATTAGTGCTCATGATTTTTTTAATCATCCAATTCTTAATATAGTTTTATATAATAACGTTGGTAAAAAAGAGTATGAAAATATATTATCTTATTTTAAGGTACCACGTATTAATACTACTGGTTATGAGGATATAACAGCAGCTTTTTCCGATGTTTATGAAAGTGTTAGTGCAACTACATATGATAATTTAAATGAGGATATCAGGGTAAATAAAACTGGTAATATTAAAATTGATAAATCTTTTGATTTTGATTTGTTAACATCTTCTATTCCAGAGGGTATAATTAATAGTAAAACCTTCAATAAAGATATAAAAGAATTAATTACGAATTTATCATACGTATATAATATGGATGCTCTTGATATGAAATCATCAATACTTAATTCTATAAAAGAAAATGGATTAATTGATAAGGTGTTGCTACGTAAGAATGTTAGAAATTATTATAAATACCAAAATGAAAATAAATTACCGTCATTAATGTATAAATCTCAACCAGAGTATTTAAAAAATCCAATTGGAGCGGATGATAAACGAGCAAAAATGATATATATTTTTGAAAATACCAGTCCATATAGATTTTTAAAGGGTAAGAGTAATGGTGCAAAACCATCTAGTAGGGATCTTAATTTATTAGAATCACTTTTAAATGATTTTAAATTAAATCCTGGCGTTGTTAACGTATTAATTGATTATGTACTTAAAATTAATAATAAAAAGCTTACAAAAGCTTTTGTTGAGACAATTGCATCTCAGTGGAAAAGGTTAAATATTGAAACAGTTGAAGAAGCAATGAAAACCGCCGAAAAAGAGCATAAGAAAATGAACAAAAAAACAAATACAGAAAAGAAAAATATTAAACCAGAAAAACTACCTGAATGGTTTGATCAAAATATTAAGAAGCAAGAAATGAATGAAGATGAAGAAAAATCATTAAAAGAAATGCTAGAAGAGTTTTCTTAAAGGAGTAAGTTATGGAAAATGTAAATCAAAAAGTAAAAGATGTTAAAGATTTGAAATACAAATTAACTGTTTCATATCATGAAGCTTGCAAAGATACTGTTTTTAAAGAATTAGTAGATGGCATTAATTTAAGTGATGATGAATTAATGAAACATACTTCGTCGTTAGAAGATGCTTCTTTAGAGTATAAAAACTGTAAAAATTGTAAGGGTTTAGCATTTTGTAAAAATGCGATAAATGGTTATTGCTATTATCCGGTTTTAAAAGATGGTATTTTATCGTTTTCATATGTTGCATGCAAATATAAAAACAAAGAAATTGATGATAATAAATATCAAAAATATGTTTTATGTGTGGATGTTCCAAAGGAAATAAAAAATGCTAAAATAAAAGAAATATATACAGATGATAAAGCAAGAGCAGACGTCATTAAGTGGATTATGAAATATGCAAAAGATTACCAAAAAGGAATAATTGGTAAAGGTTTGTTTTTGCATGGTAATTTTGGATGTGGTAAAACATATCTTATTGCCGCACTTTTTAATGAACTTGCAAAATCAAATGTTAGAAGTGCTATTATATATTGGCCTGAGTATTTAAGAAATTTAAAGAATAGTTTTCAATCTTCAAATAGTGATGAATTTAAAAATAAGTATAACGAGGTAAAATATGCCAAATTATTACTTATAGATGATTTAGGTGCTGAAGGAGTAAGTTCTTGGAATAGAGATGAAATACTAGGTACAATTCTTCAATATAGGATGCAAGAAGAATTGCCAACTTTTATTACGTCTAATTTAAATATTAAGGAATTAGAAGATCATTTGTCAGTAACTACTTCTAACAAATCTGAAAAAGTAAAAGCTAAAAGAATAATAGAAAGAGTAAAACAGTTGACAATTGATACTGAAATGTTAGGACATAACAATAGAAAGTAATTGACTACTTATTTTAAAAGTAGTAAGATAAGTTTATAAATACGTAATTATGTAGGACATGATTTTATAATAAGTTTTATAGAAAGCTTATGTTGATGGAAATTAAGCAAACAAGTTATATAATTACTACCTACAAAGTAGAACTCGAAAGATGTTTCCGGTTAAAGCCGTTATATTAAATTAAGTAAAAGGTAGGATGGTACCGGGCTAATTAGCACTCCTAAATATGTTTTGGGAGTGTTTTTATATGATTGCAGATAAAGATGATGAATTATTAGAAATAATAAATGAAGATACTACTGGTACGGGTATTTATAATACTAGAGATTATATTCATAAAAATAGATTGTATCATAATGAAACTACTATATTTATAATAAATGGTGATAATATTTTATTAGAAAGAAGAAGTAAAAATAAAAGAATTTTTCCTTTAATGTTATGTGCACCAGGTGGACATGTTATAAAAGGAGAAACAATAAAGCAAAGTGCTATCAAAGAATTGAAAGAAGAAATTGGTTTAGAAGTTAGGGATAGTGATTTAAAATATCTTATGACGTTTAAAAAGAATGCTAAGAAACAGAATTGTATTCAAAATGTTTTTTATGTTTATACAGATAAAAAAATATATGAATTTCAAAAACAAGATTCAGAAGTTGAGGAACTTATTTATATGAACATAGATGAGTTTATTGAAAAATGCAAAAATGAATCAAGTGATGTTATGTATAACTATTATGAAGAAAAAACCATGTTTGAGGTTTTAAAAAGAATAGTAAAAAAAGGAGTGTTAGTATGACAGAAAAATGGAAAGTGGCTTTAAAAGAGTTTTTAAAAAAATATGAAAACGATGATGATGTGGTGGGTGCTATTTTATGTGGTAGTTATGCCTTGGAAACCCAAAATGATAAATCAGATATAGATGTTTATCTAGTATTAAGAGAAGGCGTAGAATACTACGAAAGAGGTAATTGCGAATCTGTTAGTTATTTAATAGAATATTTTAAAAATACAAAATCTGGTATTAAGGATTTTATGGAAAAAGAGTTTAATAAAAATAAATTAAGTACCATTAATATGTTTGCATATGGAAAAATAATATATGATATGGATGGTAGCGTAAAAGAATTACAAGATTTAGCGGTTGATTATATAGATAGACCACTTAATAATATAACTTCTGATAAGTTAGATATTAATAATTATCATTTATGGGATTTATTAGATGAACTTAAGGTGGCAAAAGATGAAGATAGAGATGATTTTTATAAGCTATATTTTAGAATATTAGATGATATTTATGATATTTACGCTGAATTTTTAGGAATTCCTAAATTACCAAAATCAAAAGTTTACAAGATTTTGACAAATGAAGATTATAGAAAAAAATATCACGTATTTAAGATTCCAGAAGAAGAATTTGTTGATATGTATTTAAGGTGCCACAGTGTAGGAAGTATGGAGTTAATGTATAATAATATAGCTAATTTAATTAATTATTATTATAAAAAACAAGGTGGTTTTAACGTAAGAGAATTTAGTTTAAAAACATACGTTAATTAATAGGAGGGTTTTATGACAACAAAAGCACTAGAAGATGTGCTAAAAGATGATAGTTTATCTCATGATAGAAAATTTGATATTTTAAAGCAAGCAAAATTATCATACTCAGTAATATTTGAGTTACAAGAAATATTTAAATATGATAATGAAATATTTAATATGTTATCATACTTTACTTATTATCAAGATAATAGGTTAGATTCTAAGTTAAGTTTACAAAATAAAACTAATTATGGTAATAGAGTTTATAATAAAAGACATCGTAAAAGGAGGAAAACACATGATAAATATAAAAGATAACGAAAAACTTAATATGTTAAATCACTCTTGTGCCCATTTAATGGCGCAAGCTGTAAAACATTTATACCCAGATGCAAAGTTTTGGGTAGGACCTGCGATAGAAGATGGTTTTTACTACGATATAGATTTGGGAGATGTAACATTATCTGATGAAGACTTAGTAAAAATAGAAAGAGAAATGAAAAAATGTGCTAAAGCAGATAAAAGAATATATAGAGAAGAATTGTCTAAAGAGGAAGCGTTAGAAAGATTTAAAGATGATCCATATAAAATGGATTTATTATCTAGAATGGATGAAAATGAAGAAGTAATATCTTGCTATACGCAAGGTGATTTTACCGATCTTTGCCGTGGACCACACGTTGAAACAACAAAGAAAATGAAGTATTTTAAACTACTTAAACATTCTGGTGCATATTGGAAAGGTGATTCTAACAATAAAATGCTTCAAAGAATATATGGTATTTGTTTTGAAACAGAAGAAGATTTAAACAATTACTTAGAAGAATTAGAAGATAGAAAGCAAAGGGATCATAGAAAAATAGGCAAAGACCTAGGAATATATATGATGAGTGATTTAGTTGGTAAAGGACTTCCTATGTATTTGCCTAATGGATTTATACTATGGAATGAACTTGAAAACTATATTAGAAATAAGGAATTAAAAAGAGGTTACTTACACGTTCAAACTCCACCTCTTGGGAACGTAGAGTTATATAAAACTTCTGGACACTGGGAACATTATCAAGATTCTATGTTTCCTAAGATGGAAGTAGAAGGGGAAGAGTTTGTACTTCGTCCTATGAATTGTCCTCATCATATGGTTATTTATGGTAATGATATTCATTCGTATAGAGATTTACCACTTAGAATAGCTGAAATAGCAAGAGATTGTAGATATGAGGCATCAGGAGCATTAAAAGGAATAGAAAGAGTAAGAACTTTTTGCCAAAACGACTCTCATATTTTCTGTACTTTAGAACAAGTAGAATCAGAATTTAAAGGAGTGGTAGACTTAATATTAGAGTGTTATAAGGAACTTGGTATTAAGGATTATAGATTTGAATTATCTTTAAGGGATCCTGAAGATAAAGTAAAATATCATCATGATGATAAAATGTGGAATGAAGCTGAAAACATGTTAAGACAAGTATTAAATGATTTAAAAATAGATTATGTTGAAAAAATAGGTGAAGCTGCATTTTATGGACCAAAATTAGATGTTCAAGTTAAACCCGCAGTAGGAAATGAAATAACTTTATCAACTTGTCAATTAGATTTTTGTTTGCCTGCTAAATTCGATTTAAATTATATAGCAAGTGATGGAAGTAAGAAAACTCCAGTTGTACTTCATAGAGCAGTATTTGGCTCACTGGATAGATTTATTGCATATTATTTAGAAGAAACAAAAGGTAATTTACCAACTTGGCTTGCGCCAGTGCAAGTAAATATTATTCCTGTTAATAATGAATTTCATTTAGAATATGCAAAAGAAATATTTGATTTATTAAATGATAATAATGTTAGGGTTGAATTAGATGATAGAGATGAAAAACTTTCATATAAGATGAGAGAATCTCAAGTTAAGAAAATACCTATTAATATTATATTAGGAGATAAAGAAAAAGAAGAGGGCCTTATAAGTTATAGAAGACATGGTTCTAAAGAAACATATTCATCTGAGAAAAATGTCTTTATAGAGTTGCTTCTCAATGAAATTAATAACAAGAGAGTAAAAAGCCAAGATTAATCTTGGCTTTTTACATATTCATTTACATTGGTTGTTACTTTTCTTGACTAGCTTTTTAAAAATATAGTATTATTAAGATGTATAATAGCACAATAATAAAGAAAAGTGGTGTTAACATGTTTAAAGAAGAAAAACGAAGAGTTGGAAGACCTAAGCTTGCAGATACAAAATTAAAGAAAAAATCTTTAATTATGTTGGCGTGCTGTTTTGTTGTGCTTATAATGTTAATACTATTTGGTGCCTATAAATTAAATATTATTAAATTTAATAAACTTGGTGGTACCGTATATAGAGAATACCATATTGGTGATGAAATTTGTTTAAATAATGAATGTTTTGAGGTAATAACTGATGATGGTGAAGTTGTAACCGCTTTAGCTAAGTATAATCTTTTAATAGGCTATGATTGCCCAATGAATTTTTCTAACGCCGAAGATTGTACCCCTATTTCATCTGATATAGAAGGTTATGGGTATCAAAGTAGTGAAGCACTAGGTCAAAAAAACTATAAGGCAATGGTTAAATTTGCAAATTCAAATTATTGGGATGAAATTGGATATGGTGAGTATGTTTTTGATGAACGATCAATTTTATATGATGAGCTACAAGCATACCAATCTAAATTAAGAAATTATGGTTATCCAAGTGTAACTACTCATATGATTAGTTATTATCAAGTTAAATATATTAAAGATGCTGGAGAAAACTTTTCTGATAGAACTACGTTTTGGACAGGTTCAATTGCAGATGATAAGCGAATGATTGCAATTTGTGGAAATACGAACGTATGTAATGTTGAAAACACTTATCCATGGAGCTTATTTTGGGGCGGCCTTCGTCCTGTTATTCGTATTAACAAGGAAGACTTTGCAGAACAAATAGAAGTATCAGAAGATGGGTATTATAAAGGAAAAGAAATATGCTTAGACGATGAGTGCTTTTATGTAATTAGTTACACCAATGATACTGTAACAGCATTATCTAAGTATGCGTTAAACATTACCTCTTATGAACAAGATTATAACAATCCAACTTATTCAGCATTTTCAATAGATAACTTTTGGAGTAAAGGACAATCTAATGAATATCCTATTAACGTAGGTATTGATGGTACTATTATATATAAAGCACTTTTGAATTATGAACATAAGTTACATGATAATGGATTTACATCTGTTTCAACTGATATTTTAAACTATAATCAAGCTAGTGAACTTGGATGTAAATTTAGTGAACAAAATAGTACATGTGAAAATGCAATTAATTCTTGGGTGTATGATACTACTTACTGGCTAGGAAGTGCATCTGATAATGAAAAAATATATGTTATAGTCTCGGATGGCAGTATTGTAAAGGCTGAACCTAATTCATTTGAAGGAGCGTATATAAGGCCTGTAATTACAATTAATAAATCTAATATTAGTACTAAAGAAGAAGTTGATAATAAAGATAGAAAATTTACTAATGGTGATGAGTATTGCTTTGAAGATGAATGCTTTAATTTAATTAGTAAAACAGATGAAAAAATAAGATTGCTTGCCAAGTATAATTTATTGATTGGTAAAAACTATACACTAGACTCTAATGATAATATTATATCAGAAGAGTCATTGGAAGGAAAAGAAAAGTATGGATTACAAAGTGAAGAGGCAAGAGGTAAAGTACAAGGAAGCAATAAGTTAACCGCCGTTGTTCCTTTTGCTAGTCAAACGTATTGGTGGAACGACAGCACTAATCAAGTTAGGGCAAAATATTTAAGAAAAATGTATTTTGGAGACCTTGAGCAATCATATGGTTATGTATTAGATGAAGAGTATACATATTTTGCGGAAGATTTAGCTAATTATAAAGAATACTTATCATCAATTATAAAAGACTATGACGTTGAAGTTGAGCTAGTTGATTATTCAGACTTTTTTGATATATATTTTGGTGGAGTATTACAAGTTGTTTCAACTACGAAACCACTTTGGTATGAAGATACTGGTTATTGGACAGGTGTTGCTGATAACAGCAATAGCCTATTAACTAGTGTTGGTAATAGCACGGGTCAAATTTTTAACACTCAAAATTATGATAATTATAATGGTGTTAGAGTAGTAATAACTTTAACGGAAAAAGAAGAAGAACCAGAACCGGAACCAGAACCTGACGAAGTAACAACTACAACAACTCAACCAACAATAGAAAAAACTATTGTTAAAATTATACCATCAGGTACTGAAACAATTATTAAACCTATTCAAAAAATAGTAAATGGCACTAATTATGTTGATAAAAAAATAACAACTAAAGTTGTTACTACAAAAGATAGTGGTGTATCATTTGTTAAAAAAATAGGTAATATAAAAACAAGTAATAACGATGATACAATCTTCTTTATTGCAGCGTGTATAATTCTTTCGGTATTATTAACAACATTAATTGTTGTGTTACATGGTAGAAAAAAAGAATCATCTATATAGTAAGGTGATTCTTTTTCCTTTTGTTTCTATAAAGCCTTCATCTCGAAGGTTTTTTAATTCCCTTGACATTGCAGATCTATCTACTGCTAAGTAATATGAAAAGTCGGTGTAACTAAATGGTAAATAAATAATGTGAGTACCATGCTTTCTTGAATAAATATTAAAATATTCAAGTAACTTATCTCTTATAGATTTTTTCGTTAATATTTCTATACGATTATTTTTATCATCTATAATATCAGTTGTAATCTCAAGTAGGTTTTTTATAAATTGAACATAATATGAAAAATGATTGTTTTTTTCATCTTCGATAATTCTATCATAATCTATAACAAGTATTTTACAATCTTCTTTAGCAATAACATCACATTCATTAGAAGTAAGTCCTGATATAAACGACCCAAAAACAGCTTCTTCTTTTAATTCTTCTATTATAGTTTTATTACCATTGTAATCCGTTCTAATTATTTGAGCATGTCCTTCTAACATAATACCTATCATATTGGTTTGTAATGTAGAAAATATAGTACTATCCTTTTTATAATATAGTATACTCGTTTCTAATAATTTCATTAATTTTTTTTGTTCTAAACTGGAAATTCTACTAAATAATTTACGCATTTTACACCTCTATGTAAAATTATATCATTTTTTATAAAATGTTGCAAATGCAACATTACACTTAAGAAAAAATATGCTATGCTTGAATCATAGAATAGGAGAAAATGTTATGAAAATTATTAAAAGAGATGGACATGTAGTTGACTATTGCCCAGAGAAAATTGAAAACGCAATAATGAAAGCTAATGCTGAGGTAGAGGAAGAAGAGCAAGCATCATCTACCCAAATTAAAAACATAATTAAATATATTGAAAAACTTGGTAAAAAAAGAATGCTTGTTGAAGATATTCAAGACATTATAGAAACTAAGTTAATGTCTATAGGTAAGTATGCACTTGCAAAAAAATATATTACATATAGATATACTAGAGAATTAGTTAGAAAAGCTAACACTACTGACTTATCAATTAAAGAATTAATTGACGGAGAAAGTGATTATTGGAATACAGAAAACTCAAATAAGAATGCAAAAGTTGTTACAACTCAAAGGGATTATATAGCAGGTATAACTTCAACTGATATTACAAGAAGATTTTTGTTGCCTGAAGACGTTGTAAAGGCACATGATGAAGGAATCATACATTTTCATGATATGGATTATTTTGCACAAGCAGCACTTCATAACTGTGACTTAATAAATCTTGAAGACATGCTTCAAAATGGTACAAACATTAATGGTGTTATGATAGAAAAACCACATAGATTTGTAACAGCAATGACAATTGCAACCCAATTGATTACGGCTGTTAATTCAAGTCAATATGGTGGTGCAACAATTACTCTTACTCATTTAGCACCTTTTGTTAGAGAAAGTTATAATAGATTTTTAGATAAATATAAAAAGAGAAAGTTTAAAAAAGAAGATTGTGAAAAATATGCTAAAGAAGATTTAAAGAAGGAAATAACTGATGGTGTGCAAACTTTCCAATATCAAATTAATTCAATGACCACAACCAATGGGCAGGCACCTTTCTTATCAGTATGTATGTACTTAGGTGAAACAGATGAATATAAAGATGAACTTGCTATGATTATTGAAGAAGTATTAAAACAACGTACAGAGGGTATGAAAAATGAAAAGGGTGTATACATAACTCCTGCATTTCCAAAACTTTTATACGTACTTGAAGAAGATAATATTCATA
>CADBMO010000123.1 GCA_902795755.1 uncultured Erysipelotrichaceae bacterium
AATAATTAAACTCCAATATTGGAGTTTTTTATTTGTTATAGTATAATTTATATAGGAGGTATATATGCTATTAATTGGATCTCATGTATCATTTAAAAGTGATAGTCAACTATTAGGAAGTGTTAAAGAAGCAATTAGTTATGGTAGTAGTTGTTTTATGTTTTATACTGGTGCACCACAAAATACAAAAAGGTGTGAATTATCATATGATTTAACCGTTGAAGCTAGAAATTTAATGGATAAAAATAATATTTTGATTGATGATATAGTTATTCATGCACCATATATAATTAATTTAGCAAATAATGAGAAGAAGGATAGTTATTCTTTTGCAATTGATTTTTTACGTAATGAAATTAAAAGAGCGGAAATGTTAGGTGTAAATAAAATAGTGTTACATCCTGGAAGCTTTGTTAATCTTGATATAGATACTGGAATAAATAATATTATAAACGGATTAAATCAAGTATTAGACAAGTATTGTAACGTTAATATATGTTTAGAAACCATGGCTGGTAAAGGTACTGAAATAGGCTTTAAATTAGAACATTTAAAAAGAATAATAGATGGTGTTAAGTATAATGATAAAGTTATGGTATGTATTGATACATGCCATTTAAATGATGCAGGTTATGATTTATCTGATTTTGATAATTTTTTAAATGATTTTGATAAAATAATTGGTATTAATAAAATTGGATGTGTTCATGTTAATGATTCTAAAAACGTACGTGGTTCAAGAAAAGATAGGCATGAAAATATCGGGTTTGGAACAATAGGATTTGATAACTTGTTAAGTGTTATTTATGATGAAAGACTTAAAAATATTCCTAAGATATTAGAATCACCATACGTAACTAAAGATGATAACAGCAAAGAGAAAGTATTAGCACCTTATAAATATGAAATAGAAATGATTAGAAATAAAAAGTTTAATAAAGATTTATATAAAGATATTAGAATTAATGGTTAATATGAAGAAATCACCTTAAAATATGATATAATATTTATAAGGTGATTTTTATGAATTATACTATAAATGACACTTTATATGATGTAATAATTGAAAGAAAAAATAATAAAAATTTATATATAAGAGTAACTGATGATATGAAAATAAAAGTTACTTGTAATAGGTTATATACTAAATTAATGATAAAAAAAGTATTGGATCAAAATAATAAATCACTTATTAGAATGATTAATAATCAAAAGAAGAAAAACGTTAATAAAATAAAAGAAAAATATATGTTATTAGGTAATCCTATAACGGTTTTATATGAGGATGTAAAAAGAGCTAAAGATAATGGAAATATAATTATTGTTAAAGATGATAAAATGCTTGATAATTGGTATAAGAAGAAAGCTAAAGAAATATTTCAAGTATATATTGATGAGGCATATAATGTTTTTGATGAAGATATACCTTATCCTAAACTAAAAGTAAGAACAATGAAAACAAGATGGGGTGTATGTAATAAAAGAGATAATTCTGTTACTTTAAATTTAGAATTAATAAAAAAAGACCATAAGTACTTAAATTATGTTATAGTTCATGAGTTATCTCATTTTGTACACTTTAATCATAGCAAAGCTTTTTGGAATACGGTAGAAAAGTATTGCCCTGAATATAAATTAGTTAGAAAGGAGCTAAAAGAATGATTACTTCTAAAGATAATGATAAAATAAAGTACTTAAAAAAACTTAAAGATGCAAAATTTATGAAGGAAGAGAAAAAATTTATTGTTGAAGGTAATCATTTAGTATTAGAAGCATTAAATGCTGGTATACTTCTTGAAACATATTCATTATATGATAACGATTATCATTGCAATAATTATTTAGTTAGTGATTCGGTTTTAAAAAGCATTAGCAGTCATAAATCAGTACCCGATATAATTGGGGTATGTAAATTTATTGATGAGGCAAATGATTTTGGTAATAAAATAATTATTCTTGATAACGTACAAGATCCTGGTAATGTTGGTACAATAATTAGAAGCGCTTTAGCATTTGGTTTTACTGATGTAGTATTAAGTTTAGATTCCGTTAATAAATATAATGATAAATTAATTAGAGCATCTCAAGGTATGTTATTTAATATAAACGTTGTATCCTGTGATATAAAAGAGTTAATACATCAATTAAAAAGCAATAAATATGATGTATACGGCACGAATGTTATAAATGGTATAAATGTTAATGAAGTTAATAAAGATGCTAAAATAGCGGTTGTAATGGGTAATGAAGGTACTGGTATTAGTGATGATGTAAAAAGTTTAATTGATAAAAATATTTACATAAAAACGAGTGATAAATGTGAAAGTTTAAATGTATCTGTTGCGGCATCTATAATTATGTATGAGTTAGGAGGTAAATAATGGATTATTTATATATAGGTAAGTATGTAAATACTCATGGATTAAAAGGTGAAATAAGAATACTTTCTAATTTTAAACATAAAGATAAAGTGTTTGTGCCGCATATGAAGTTTTATCTAGGAAAAGATAAAAAGGAATACGAAGTTGAAAGCTATAGAAAACATAAAAGCTTTGATATGGTAATATTTAATGGTGTATATGACATTAATCTAATAGAACATTTAAAAGGATCTTTAGTATATATTAATAAAGCAGATTTAAAACTAGATAAAAATACTTATTTAGCTATTGATTTAATTGGATTTAATGCTATAATAAATGACAAAGTTATCGGAGTTATTAATGATGTTATTGATACTCCAGCTAATGAGGTTTTATTAGTAAATGATAATATTATGATTCCATATGTTGATGAATTTATAAATAAAGTTGATGTTGATAATAAAAAAGTGTTTATAAATGATATGAAAGGGCTTTTATGATGAAAATAGATGTACTAACTCTTTTTCCAAAAATATTTGATGGATTTAAAGAAGAATCAATTATTAAAAGAGCAATTGATGAAAAAAAAGTTAAAATAAATACTATTAATTTTAGAGATTATGCTAAAAACAAGCATAAAAAGGTTGATGATACACCATATGGTGGTGGAGCTGGTATGGTTTTAGCATGTCAACCAATTTTTGATGCAGTAGAAGATTTAAAAAAGAAAAATAGTAAAGTAATATTATTAAGCCCACAAGGTAAAACTTTTAATCAAGAAAAAGCTTATGAATTATCAAAGGAAAAACATTTAATATTAATATGTGGTCATTATGAAGGTTTTGATGAAAGAATTAGAACACTTGCAGATGAAGAAATATCAATAGGTGATTATGTATTAACTGGTGGTGAAATACCTGCCATGGTACTTTGTGATTCGGTAACAAGATTAAT
>CADBMO010000124.1 GCA_902795755.1 uncultured Erysipelotrichaceae bacterium
CAAAAAGAATAAAAAGGGGTTGGCTAGTTGTGATACTAGCACCAGCAAGATTTTTCCTGCTGGTGCCATTTATACTAATCGAAAAGCCTTTAAAAGTCAACACTTTTTTTGTAATTTTTTTAAAAAAATTTCTTTTTTTTAAAATATTAAAAAAATAATAAAAAAAATAAAAAAATTCGTTGATTTTAAAAGGAATGTTTATTAAAATATAAGAGAGAAACTATTCGAGGTTAAAAATGGATTTAGACAAGTATAAAGGTATTGGCCCTAAGACAAAAGATTTATTAAATAATTTAGGAATATACACAATAGATGATATGGCTAGAAATTACCCATATCGTTTTGACGTACTTGTAAATAGAAATATAAATGATGAAAAATACTATGATAATATGACGGTGGAAGCAGTTGTTGAATCTAACCCTGTAGTAAACTTTTTTAAAGGGAAATTAAATAGATTATCGTTTAGATGCTTAGTTCAAAATAAAATAATAAAAGTAGTTATATTTAATAGAGCATTTATGAAAAGAAATATAACGATAGGTAAAACTGTTACATTAATTGGAAAGTATAATTCCAAGTCAGAAACTTTTACGTGTTCTAACATTTTATTGCATGCACTACCTGGTGGCATGCAAATAATACCAGTATATCATTTATCTAAAGGTATTACATCAAAACAAATGTCCAACTATATAAATAGTGTTTTAGATAATTATGATGTGAGTGAAAACATACCAAATAGTATAAAAGATAAGTATGGTTTTATAAATGAATATGATGCACTTAAAATAATACATAATCCAACGGATGAAAAAGGTTTAAAAGTTGCACTTAAAACATTAAAGTATGAAGAATTATTTACCTATATGAAAAAAGTAAAAGAATTAAAAAAGAAAAATGAGATACATGACGATATATATATTAAAGATATTGATCAAGAAAAGGTAAATGAGTTTATTAAGATATTACCATTTGAATTAACGCTTGATCAAGTAAAAGTAATAGATGATATGATTAATAATTTAAAAAGTGATGTAATGATGAATAGATTGCTTCAAGGCGATGTAGGATCTGGTAAAACAATCGTTGCATTTATACTAGCATATGCATGTTTTACCGCTGGATATCAAAGTGCACTTATGGCTCCAACAGAAGTACTTGCAAACCAGCATTTTGAAAATGCAATTAATTTATTTAAAGATACTAATTTTAAAATAGGAATACTTACTGGTAAAACAAGTTTAAAAGAAAAAAAGGAAATATATAACAAAATAGAAAACAATGAAATAGACTTTTTAATTGGTACTCATGCACTAATTAGTGATAAAGTTTCATGGAATAATTTAGGACTTGTAATAACCGATGAGCAACATAGATTTGGTGTTAATCAAAGATTAAAACTTAAGAAAAAAAGTATTGCGCCAGATGTGTTAATGATGAGTGCAACACCTATCCCTAGAACTTATGCATTAACTTTATATGGTGATACTGATGTATCAAGTATTAAAACTATGCCAAAAGGTAGAATTCCAATAATTACTAAGGTAAAGAAAACAGAAGAATTAAAAGACGTACTTGAATGTATTTATGATGCACTTAAAAATAACAATCAAGCTTATGTTATAGCACCTATGATAGAGGAAAACGAAGATACTGATTATACAAACGTATATGATTTAAAACATAAGTTTGAACTTGCTTTTAAAAACTATAAAGTAGAAATTCTTCATGGTAAGATGACTAATGAAGAAAAAGAAAAAGTAATGCAAGATTATGTAGATAATAAAATTAATATTTTAATATCAACAACTGTTATTGAAGTTGGAGTGGATGTTAAAAACGCAACTGTTATGGTTATCTTTGATGCTGATAGATTTGGACTTTCAACACTTCATCAGCTAAGAGGAAGAGTTGGTAGAAACTCACTTCAATCATACTGCTTTTTAATAAGTGATAAAGATAAGAAAAGATTAAAGATAATGGAAGAAACAACAGATGGCTATAAAATAAGTGAGGAAGATTTTAAATTAAGAGGACAAGGTGATCTGTTTGGAAATAGACAAAGTGGTGCACTTTCATTTAAGCTATCTGATATAAGAAAAGATTATGATTTAATTGTTAAA
>CADBMO010000125.1 GCA_902795755.1 uncultured Erysipelotrichaceae bacterium
CCATACTCGCCATATTCGCTTGATAAATTAAAAGGTAAGAAATACTGTGATTGTTATACATCTGATGGGTTTGTATTAGAAACAGATATAAAACAAGACGTGGTATTCGATATGGAATTAAATTCAATAATAACATTTCCATTTAAGAAAAAGTATTCTATCAAAGTGGTATCTGATTCACTAGATAATGATGCTTTTGATAACTTTAATTATGATGATCATTTACCAAAAGTATATAAACTTATAGACGAAATAATAAAAAAAGAAGCCTAAGCTTCTTTTTCTTCTTTCTTCTTTTTATTCTTAATAGCAAATAATATTAAGAATATGCCCTTTTTATTATTGTCCTATCCAATTATTTGCCGCCTTTAATTCTTTTATTACTTTTTTATGTTCTTCATATGTCTTTGTAAAATGGGTTTTACCACTTTTATCTGCAACAAAATAATAATAATCTGTAGTAAGTGGATTAAGTGCTGCATCTAAAGAACTATCTGAAAAATTTGATATTGCGCCAACTGGTATTTTGCCATTCATCTTAGGTCCCCTTGTATTATATGGATTATAAGTATTAAATTCTTTACTTGTTAATTCACGTGATCCCATATCAACTTTAAAAGCATAGTATGTTGTAACATCACTGCCTAGAGGCATATTTTTATTTAACCTATTATAAAATACACTCGCAATACCTTTTCTATCTTTTTCATATATTCCTTCTTGTTCAATTACTGATGCTAATGCAACTATTTGATTAATTGTATATTTACTATTTTCTAAATTACTTTTATATTTCATAAAATGTGTGCTAGTTTGATCTAACATTTCTTTAAAAATATCTTCTATTTTAACGTCTTCATCAAACATGTATGTTTCCGGATATAAATACCCTTCTAATGGATAATAAATATTTTTATCTTTTATATCATCAGTTAAGAACCAATACTGATTAATTAATGAATCTATATATTTTTTATCCTCCAATTTAGAATATACTTCTGATTCTGTTATGTTAGTATGCTTTGCAATTTCTTTTGCAATTTTTTTAATTGTAATTCCTTCTTTAAAGGTTATTTTAACTCCGTTTTCTTTATATGAATCTCCATTTAATATACTAACAATTCGTCTTGTAGAATATGATTTATCTAAAGTATAAGTCCCTTTTTTGTAACCATTTATATTATGTAGCTTAACATAAATTTTATATGCAAATGAGCTTCTTATAATTCCTTTAGATTCTAAATCTCTACCTACTTTATATACAGATGAACCGTTTTCAACCCTATATTTAATTATTTTACTAGAATTTGATATTGGAGATAATGAATAATTATAATAAATAATCAGTATTAATCCAAATACTAAAACTAACCCTATTAAAGAAAATATTAATTTAAATATTGGTTTAAGTTTTTTCTTTTTTAATACTTCTACTTCTAATACTTCTGTTTTATCCTTCATATATTACCCCTCTTTAACAACGTTATCCTTAATGTAGTTAATTAATGTATCTACGTTATCAGATCTTGTTCCACCACCTTGTGCATAGGTTTTAGAACCACCACCGTTACCTTCAGCAATGATAGATAAATCTTTAACAAGTCTTCCAATATCAACTTTATCACAAAGCGAATCATTTGATTTGGCGATAATATTAACTGATGATTCTTTTTTATTAATAACAAAACAAATACCATTATCTAACTTTGGAGTTACTTGACCAATTAATTGTTTTAATGCACCCATATCAGCATTATCAAATTCTAATATTAAGACGTCTCCATATTTACCTTTTATTTTTTTATTAATTAATTCATCAATATTTGATAAAGTTTTTTTAGTTAACTCTTCGTGGTATTTTTTATCAATGCTTGCAACTTCTTTTCTTAAGTCTTCTACTTCTTTTTTATTATCTATTATATCTTTATAACATAATGGTTTATCATTAGAAATATTAATGTTTAAATCTAAACTAATACCTTTTGAGTCAGCTTCTTCAATTATTTTCTTAGCTTTAGATAGTAGTTTTATCATTTCATCATTATATGGCTTAATCATGCTAAATACTTCACTTTCTAAGTTAGTGTCACATACAGCTTCAACACGGTATACATTTGCACCTTTAGATTCTATATATTTAATTGCAAAACGTCTTATATTTCCAGTATTTGTAACATGTGTTCCACCACATAACTCAATGGATGGTCCAAATTTAACAACCCTTACTATATCACCATATTTTTCACCAAATAGCGCTTGTGCACCTATTTTTTTTGCAGACTCTAAATCCATTTCCTTTATCTCACACGGAAATTTAGATTCAATAAAATCATTTACTTTAGCCTCTACTTCTATTACTTCATCATCCCTTATTTTTTTGGAATAATTAAAGTCAAACCTAAGTCTTTCACCATCAACGTATGATCCAGCTTGATTTACTTCTTCGCCTAATATATCTTTAAGTGCTCTTTGTAATAAATGTGTTGCACTATGATTTTGACAAGTTTTAAAACGATTTTCTTTGTCTACTTCTAAAGTAACAACATCACCAACTTTAAATTCACCATTTAATATTCTAACATAATGTGCATTTTGCCCATTAACTGTTTTTTCAGTTTTATAAACGTCTGCTCTTACGTTGTCATTATATATTAAACCAATATCACCTACTTGACCTCCCATTGTTGCATAAAAAGGTGTCTCTTCAGTAATTATTATTCCATCTGAATATATTTGGTTTTTATTACCATTTTCATCTGCAACAAATATAACTTTTGAAACAAGTTTTAAATTATCATAGTCAAATTTACTTTCATTTTTAAAGTTTACTATATCACCTTGAAGTGCCATACCAGAGGTTTTTTTAGCAGCTTCTCTTGCCATGCTTTTTTGTTTTTCCATACATTTATCAAATTCAGCTTTATCAATTTCAATGCCTTTTTCATTAAGTATTTCCATGGTTAGCTCATAAGGAAAACCATAAGTATCATATAATTTGAATACATCTTCACCAGTTATAGTCTTGTTACCTTCAGTTAATTCTTTTAATCTTTTTTCTCCCTTATCAAGAGTTTTTAAAAATGTTTCTTCCTCGGTTCGAATTAATTCATCAACCATATCTTTATTTTCTTTTAAATATGGATAAGCATCATCCATAATTTCTATAACTTTATCAGTTAGCTTGTACATAAATGGTTCATATAAGCCTAGCTCTCTACCAAAACGAGATGCACGTCTTAAAATACGCCTTAATACATATCCTCTTCCTTCATTTGAAAATCTTGCACCATCTGAAAGAGCAAATGTAAGAGTTCTAATGTGATCAGCAATAGATCTTATACCTTTTTGATCAGTATATTTAACGCCAGATAATTCTTCTACTTTATCTATTATTGGCCTAAATAAGTCAGTATCATAATTAGTTTTTGCATTTTGAAGCGTGCAAACTATTCTCTCTAATCCCATACCTGTATCAATGTTTTTATGAGGTAGCTCTGGAAATTCATTTCTTTCTAATCCTTCAACATGATTAAATTGTGAAAAAACGTTATTCCATATTTCTATATATCTATCATTATCTATTTCTTGCTCAATTAATTCTGGACCTCTTTCATCATATTCTTCACCTCTATCAAAGAATATTTCAGAATCAGGTCCACATGGTCCTGGCCCTATATCCCAATAGTTACCTTCACATTTTACTATGTGTGATGGATCTAGTCCTAATTCAACCCATTTATTATATGTGTCAGCATCATCAGGATATACTGTTACGTATAATCTATCTTTATCAATCGAATAGTACTTACTACTCGTTAGGAGTTCCCATGCGTATGAAAGAGCATCATCTCTAAAATAATCACCTATTGAAAAATTTCCTAACATTTCAAAAAAAGTATGATGATACGTATCTCCAACATTTTCAATATCATTTGTACGTATGCATTTTTGAGCATTAGTAAGCCTAGTTTTAGGTGGTTTTTCTCTTCCATCAAAGTATTTTTTTAGTGGTGCAACACCAGCATTAGTCCAAAGTATAGATGGATCATCTTTAGGTACTAAAGACGCTGATGGCATAACTAAATGTCCTTTACTTTCAAAAAACTCTAAAAACATTCTTCTAATTTCACTACTAGTTAAGTTTTTCATTATATCACCTCATCAATTATTTTCTTTGCCTTAATATTTAATTCTTCTAAGGTACCATTATTATCAATTATATATTCATAATCCTTATAATTATCAAGCGCTATTTCAGTAATATGCTTTTTTTCTTCTTTATTTAAATTATTATTAAAATTAGGCCTTTTTATCTCAATTCTATAAACGTTTTTAAATTCATTATATATGGCATCCATCTCTTCTGGTAATCTTGCATCACTTATGGTAATGAAATCAAAGTAATAAGAATATACCTTAATATCACCAATTATTCTATTAATGAAAAAATTATTATCTATTTTTTTTCTTATTATGTCAGTTCCTAATTGTTGCAATAAAGTTCTTGGTTTCGAATCTTCTTCACCAGACCATTCACTAATTTCTTTTGCATATTTTTTTATGTATGACGAAAACTGCAAATTAATTACTTTTAAGCCTTTCGTTTTAACATAATTATCCATAAACTCACAAGTAGTATCTTTACCACTATTAGCTTTACCAGAAACTACCATTATAATTGGATCTCTTTTTTCTAATTCCATAATTCCTCCTAAAAAAAGGTACCACTAGCGCATCTAGGAACGATGAGCCGTGGTACCATCCTAATTTATTCTTAATTTTGATAACGGTTTTACCCGGTAGTTATTACTACTCTTAGAAAATAGCTTCAGCAACTATCTTTATTATCTTACACCAACCGATAATTCTCTATGAAAGAATCCATTACTTACTAGTTTTTCCTCACTGATTTAAATTATTTTTTATATTATATCAAATATTAATAATAATTACAACGTTAATTATCATTTGATTGAATTAATTGAAATCCATTTAAATCTTCTTCATTTCTTTTAAGTACAAAACTATCTATTATATCTAATACGGCATAAATTATTATAAATACACCTATTACTTGTGTTGCTTTTAATGCACTTTCAAGAGGATTAATCAAAAGTACTATTCCCCAAGCAAAAGTTAAAATGGCAATTAATAAAGTATATTTCCAATCATCTTTTTTTATTCTTTTTAATACTAAAGCATATTGAAATTTAGTTACTGCATTAATAATTATCCAAATTCCAAGTATGATAAAGAAAAATTTTTGAAGTGATGTTGGATTTATAAATAAGTAAATCGCTGCTATTAGCACCAATACTCCATATACTAAATTAAAATCAAATGGATTAATATTTGATTTAAAATATCTAATAATTGACAATATACCAATTACTAATAAAAATGCTCCTATTAAATATGACATTGTAGTTATTGTAATATCTGGTTTAACAAATAAAAACAATCCAAGTATTACAAATACAATTGACGTAATAAGTGATACCAAAAAATTCTTTTTAACTCCCATAGTTTACCTCCTATGTTAATTATAACATTATATTAGAAAAGAGAAAAGTAAAACTTTTCTCTATTCACCCATCATATTTTCTAATTTTTTATTAGCGTTTTTCTTTACTTTGTTGATTGTTTGCTTTATACCGCCATTACATGATGCTTCATTATAACAATAAAGCGCACCAGAACCAACAGCAACACCTAAAAGCATCCAACCTAAGTTACTCATTTTCATAGAATCACCTTCCTAAAAAATATGACTTGGTATTAATACCATTTTTATTATGTATATTTTTAAAGAGGTTATACTACTTTTTTGTTTTTATTGGTGTTTTTTCTTTTTTGTTTTTAATATATCTATCTAGTAATTCATTCATTTCATCTAAAGAAAAATCATAAGCATTTTTATTATATTTGCAATTTATTAAATAATTAATAAAATCATATATTATATTTTGTTTAAAAAATGAAGAATACATATAATTGTATTTATTAACATAATTAAAAGTAATACCAGCATCAACTTCACCAACTACTATTAATTTATCGCTTTTTTGATAATAATGTGATAATGAGTTTTTATCTTTAAAACTAGTCTCATCAAATAAATTATCTTCCAATTTTTCATTAATAATTACATTATAATATGATTTAGTATTACCAATTTGAAATTGTTTTTTTATTAGCACATAATTTTCATCATCAAGCTCATTTAATAGTCTTACAAGTACTTTACTTAAATCATCTGACCAAAATGATGAAAAACTTTTTATAGTTTTATCCATTTTTTCTATTTGTTTATCTAAGTATTTTATATCGGTTTGAATTTTAGATTCACGTTTTTCATATGCTTCTAATACTTCTTGTTTTTTTTCTAAAGTATTTTTAAAATCACTTATTAATTCTTCTCTTTCTTTAAAAGCTTCTTCTTTTTCATTAAAAATATTCTTCATAATATCCTCCTAAATGTTATTTATTATAGCATCACTTAATATTATCTTCAAGCATATTTTTCAACAATGTTTTTCTTTCTTTATTGCCTTTATTATAAACTGCTTTAGAAAATGCCATAGGATCACCAACAAGTATCAAAGATTTTTTGGCTCTAGTTATTCCAGTATAAACAAGTTTCCTATAAAGCATCATACGATAATTGTTAATAATAGGCATAATAACTATCTCAAACTCACTACCTTGTGATTTGTGTATACTAATTGCGTATCCATGCTTAATAGCTTTATAATCTTTTGGTTTATATTTGACAATATTACCATCAAAATCTATGGTAATCTCTGTGCCTTGTATTTTTTTAATAAATCCAATATCACCATTGAAAACATTATCATCAATTCTATTTTCTAATTGTAATACTTTATCCCCTTCTCTATATATAATATCTGCATCATATGTTTCATTTTTATCATTAGATGCAGGATTAAATATCTTTTGTAATACCTTGTTTAAATTATCTATACCTGCATCACCTTTATATATCGGTGCAAGTATTTGTACATTTTTAAGATCATAACCTTTATCAATAGCTTTTTTTGCAATATCTGAACATGCCTTTAAAACATCAATGTTTTCGCATTTTATAAAATTGTAATCGTCTTTTTTATTTAAAAACTCCTCTGTCATCTCACCAGTATTTACTTCATATGCAAGTTGAGTTATATATGAGTTTTGATCTTGTCTATATATTTCTTTTAAAAATATAGTATTAATCATTTCAGAATCTATTAAATCTTTTAATATATTACCAGGACCAACACTTTCTAATTGATTATAATCACCAATAAATACTAATTTAACATTATAAGACATTGCCTTAAAAAAGTTTGCCATTAAATGTGAATCTATCATAGATGTTTCATCTATTATCACAAATTCGCAATTTGCTTTATTTCTCTCGTTTAAACCAAATTCGTTAGTTTCCTTATTCCATTTTAAATATCTATGAATGGTAGATGCAGGATAAGCACATGCTTCACTCATCCTTTTAGATGCTCTTCCAGTTGGTGCTAGAAGCACTAATCTTTCCACTAATTTTTCATAGGAATATCCAGTTATCATTTTGTATAACTCTACAATACCTTTTATTATTGTTGTTTTACCAGTTCCTGGCCCACCGGTTATAATTGAAAAGTTTTTTTCAATCGCCTGCTTAATAGCCTTTTTTTGTTCATCGTTATAATTGATATCAAAAAAATGTTCAAGTTTTTCAATTTTAACTTCTATATTATCTATTTTAGTATCATCCCTATTTGCTAATTCAAACGCTCTTTGTGCAATATATTCTTCGTCTTTATAGTATTTATATAAAACATATTTATCACCATCTATTATGACTTTACCAAGTGCATTTAACTCCATCATATAAAATGATAGAGTTTCCTGTGAAATACTATCTTCATAAATGCTATTTAATGCATTATATATTGCATCTAAAGATAAATATGTATCACCAGATGAAAAGCATAAAAGATCCATAACATGAACAATTAATGCATATATTCTTCTTTCGTCATTTATCTCAATTTTTACCTTGTTTCTTAATGCGTCTACTTTATTAAAACTTATGCCATCTATTGTATCTATTAATTCATACGGATTAGATTCAACTACTCTAATACTATCTTCCAAATAATGATTATATATTTTTAATGCATCTTTCATACCAAAACCTAAATTTGTCAAATAAACAACGGTTTCATAACTAGCATTATATTTAAGTAATCTATTTCTTATATCAATTGCTTTTTTTTCAGTAATTTTTGGTACCATTAACAAACATTCATAATTATCACTAATCATTGAAAGACAATCTTCTCCGAGTATTTCAACTATATCTTTAGCAGTTTTTTCACCAACACCCGGAAAAATACTGCTAGATAAAAAGATAACTAAACCATCTTTATCCTCTGGCATAATTTTTTCATATCGATTAACTTTATACTGAAAACCATATTTCTCATTATCAACTAAATTACCATAAAAAATATAGTCTTCATCTAAATTTAATTCTGCAAATAAACCAGTAAACGTGAATTGTTTACCTACGTAATCAGTTAAATCCTGATCATCTGTTTCCTTTATCTTAATTAATCCTACTTTATATCCATCATTGGAAGAAAAAATAGATCTTTTATATGTTCCTTTAATATATGTTTCCATTTTTACCTCCTAATATTTTTATTGTAACATAATTAAAAAAAACTACAACTTTATGTTGTAGTTTATTATATCTTTTTTAACTTAATTACCAAGTCTTACTTTTAATTTTAGGTTTCTTACCATCATAGATAATTCTATATGTGTCATCAAAGTCTCTCTTTGATATTACATATATATCATCTGGGTTAGTAATATTAATATATCCACCTTTTGCAATATTCATTTGAGAACCCCATTGGAATATAGATATATTTTCATTAATTTGTACGAAAATTTGAATTCCACCGGTTGGCCTATAAACTGTTTCATCTTCTGGATCTATTTCATATTTTTTTCTAAAAGTAGTATCATCAATTATCCACATATTAACATGTCCGTTTTTATCTACTATGATATCGTGTTGTTCATCTACTTTTGTAACAACCCATCCAGTATTACCATTTTCATCTTTTTTAATAGTGTCAACTTTTTCTTTTACTTCTTTACCTTCACCATCAACACTCCATGATACTATTTCTTCACCTTCTATACCACGTCTTGCTGCGATTCTAGCAAATTTCTCTGCTCTTACTGGAGATAAAGATCCGTTTTCTAACCCCTCTTTAACGTATTTAGCAACGTCAACTTTTTTATATTCGTTCATTTTCATACCTCCCTTACAAACAAATATTTAAATTTGGATGCAAAAAAGCATCCGCTAATGCGAATGCTTGAAAGATATAAAAACAAGACTAACATGCATTAGCATGAAAGTCTTGTCCGAATATGTATTATTCTTATGAAGCGAGCTTATAGCTGAATGACGCCTCATAACATCTAAGGACTACTCCCTTTCAACGTTTTAGATTATATCACAATTTTATGTTTTTGTCAATATGTTAATAACAACACGTTATTGCCTTAATTTTTTTTCAGTGCTTCTTTCATACATTGTGCCACTACATAGGCCATATTGCTATGCCCTTGATATGTAGGGTGATCAGCAGTATTTATTGCATAATGGGCATTAACATTACTTGTTGAGCAATAAAACGCATTATTATTATTGGCTTGTCTCATTGCTACCGCCCAAACTTCTTTTTGCGTATCTATATACTCCTTATACTTTTTTGTATTAGGTAATGGTGGTGTGGTCACCACCATTACTATAGCTTCTTCTTTTTTTATACTATTTAAATGTTTTAATGAATTAGAAAGCTCGTTTTCAAAAACACTTTTTTTATAATTTTCATCTTGTATATCATTTGCAAAGCCCTCTATCACTATAAAATCAAAATCTTCGACATCTTTTGAATCTAATTCCATAATATAATTCATAAAATATCCGTTAGAGGTTTTTGTAGGTGAATGAACCCCACCCCAGCTGACTTTGATCTATTATCTAATTTCATTCCATAAAAATCAGCAATTTGTTTCATAAAAGGAAGCCTCCGATAGCTTTTTCTATATTTACAAGTACCATCAGAATTAGCATAACAGCATCCTGTTTTATCAGAATACCCATCTACAATAATGTCTGAACATTTTCCTACACCAATACTAGTGCCATACATTAATATATTAACATATTCACTAGCTTTTGTTTTATTGAATCTATTTTTTAATCTAGTATATAATTGTTCATCCCAGGTTAAGTATTTATCATCTATTATATTTGCTTTAGCTGTAGTTTTCTTTTTCTTATTTTTCTTTTTTTTCTTCTTTTTCTTGGTCGTTTTTTTTGTAGTCTTTTTAGTAGTTTTCTTTGTTATTTTTGTTGTAGTTGTTTTCTTTGTAGTTTTTCTCGTTGTTGGTGGTGTATAATCACCTGGAGCGGGCATTTTTCCATTTAATTTTGATAATTTATTATTAGTAAATGTTAAAATACCACCGAAAATTAAAGTAACAACTAAAATAAAACATATAATTATTGTGATTATTGCATTTTTCTTTAATTTTTTATCAGCTAGTTTTGGCCTTCCTACTTTTCTTTTTCCTTCCATAGTTATATACCTTCTTACTTTTTAAATATATCATACTTTTATTACTAAATCAATTATTATAAAAAGGTTATTTACGAGTTGCATAAATAACCTTTTTATCTTGCTTATTTAACATAACGTTTACTTCTTTTCCAATTAATTCTTTGTCTCCGATGAAAGATACTTTTAAATAATTATCAGTATGCCCCGTTAACACTCCATCCTTATATTGTTCTGGAATAACTATCATTTCCTTATTTAGAAAACTATTGTAATACTTATCTTCTAAATCATTAAAAACATTTATCAATTCTTTTACCCTACTATGTTTTTCATCTTTGGTAATTTGATTTTTCATGGTAGCAGCTGGTGTGCCTTTTCTAACAGAATAAGGAAAGACATGACCTCCAGCAAACTCTAACTCTTTTATAAAATTTACTGTTTCTTTAAATAATTCTGTAGATTCTCCAGGAAATCCTACTATTACATCAGTTGTAATTGCAATGCCTGGTCTTATTTGCCTTATTTCATTTATTTTATTTTTATAATACTCTTTATTATATTTTCTATTCATTAGCTTTAAAACATTATCAGACCCTGCTTGAAGAGGTATATGAATGTGATTAACTATTTTATTAGATTTAGAAAGTACGTTTAAAAACTTATCATTAAGTTCGGTTATTTCTATTGATGAAATTCTAATACGTTTTAATCCTTCTATTAATTCTAAATCAGATAATAAATCACTAAAATCATAACCATCTAAATCTGCTCCATAATGACCTGTATGTATACCAGTTAAAACAATTTCTTTATATCCATTAGATACTAATCTTTCAACTTCATTAATTACTTTTTTAGGTTCTTTACTCCTTACTTTTCCTCTTACGTATGGTATTATGCAATACGTACAAAAATTTTCACATCCATCTTCAATTTTAACTAGCGCACGGGTTCGCGTGTTAAACATACTTAAATTCATATCTTCAAATTCAAAATTATCAGTATTATCTATATTAATAATTTTTGTATTATTATTAATAAATTTTTCTACCAATTCTACAATTTTACTTTTGTTTGAATTTCCAACAACAATGTCAACATAATTCATTATGTCATTATCGTTTTCTCTAATTTGTGTAAAACACCCCATTGCAACAACTATAGCCTTATCATTTTTCTTTTTAGCTTGTCTGATCATTTTACGAGACTTTTGATCTGATACGTTTGTAACCGTACATGTATTAATTACATAAATATCTGCAAAATTATCAAAATCCACTATTTCATATCCATTTTCTATAAACTTAGAAATTACATATTCACTTTCGTAAGTGTTTACTTTACACCCCAAAGTATAAACTGCAACCTTCATATTTATCACTCCTAAAAATAAGAAGCCAAAGGCTTCTTAAAATCTATCATTATTTATAACCTCTTTTTTTACACCATATACAGGTGATATTACTTGAGATACCTTAAAAGATTTAATTGGTGTAGAATCACTTTTTTTCTCAGTTATATTATCTATCTTCTCATTAACTTCGGCAGGTTCTAAATTATACTTTTCCATATAGTTTACACCAGTTTGTTCATCTTCAATTATTTCAAGTTCTTTTGCTCTTGCAATTAATTCATCAATTGATATAATAGCGGTTTTTTCTTGATCTTCTTCAAACGCTGTTAAATCAATGTTTTTTTCTTCAGATAAAGCTTTTTCTATTTCACTAGCAATTGTACTTATTTCGTTAGTACTTTTATCATCTTCACTAATTATATTTGTTTCAACTTTTTTTTCGTTAGTTTCAATTTTTTCGCTTGCTTTTTTATTTTCTATTAATACGTTCTTTATTCTTTTTCTATTTTTTATCCATTGTGCAATATAAGACATCATAAGAATAAGAACTAAAATCCCAATTAATATTATAATTACCATAAAAACTATTTGACCCCTAGCATTTAAATTATCATAAAAATTATTAAATGAATAAGATGCTGATGCAAATAGTTTTTTCATAGTAATCACCTCATTAATTCATAATTTATCATGCTTAGAGCAACTAGTGGTGCGGTTTCTGCTCTTAAAACATTACTTCCTAGTGAAGCTTTAACAAAACCTTTTTCCACTAAAGCGTTTTCTTCATCATTAGTAAATCCACCTTCTGGACCAACAATTAATATTATTTTATCATATTTTGTATTATTTTGTAGTACTTTTTTTATGTTTTTTGCATTTTTATCTAAACTTAAAAGTATCTTTAAATCATAATCACTTACATCAATACTTTTTAAATCCTTAATATCATAAATTTTAGGTACGTCATACCTAAATGATTGTTCAGCAGATTCTTTACATATTCTTTGCCATCTATCTATTTTTGACTTAATTTTTTTGTTTTCTATTTTCACAACAGTTCTAGATGTTTCAACCGGAACAAAATCATTTACTCCAATTTCTGTAGCTTTTTGTATTAAATAATTTTGCTTTTGCTCTTTTATTAAAGAAAATGCAAGTGTTATTTTAATACTATTATTTTTATTTGATTCTTGATCTAAAACATCATATTTACATTTATTACCTATCTCGGTAACCTTACATGTATATCTTATGTTATTATAAACGATTTTTATAATGTCACCTTTTTTCATACGCATAACGTTTTTAATATGATGATAATCACTATCATATAAATTTAGTTCTTTATCTTTTGCAAAATATTGTTGCATAATATCACATCCAATTTACTTAATTATAACAAATGATTTACATTTATAAAATATATAAATAGCAAAAAGTACAGTTTTGTTGTATAATAAATATAGCACGAAAGAAGGTAGATGTATGGACGATTTATTTGAAGAAGTAAAAGATGAAAAATTAGATTTTAACGAAGAGACAACGGAGACTATAGATACTAAAAGCGAAAGTGGTTCAAAATCAAAAAGTGTACTAGAAAAATACGGGGAAAACCTAAGTACTAAAACATATATTACTAATCCTGCAATTGCAAGGGATGAAGAAATAGAAAAAACAATTTTAACTATATTAACACCAGATAAATCAGCAATTTTAGTTGGTAAAGCTGGTATTGGTAAAACTGCTATAGTAGAAGGAATCGCCTACTTAATACAACAAAATAGAGTACCAGATGCAATTAAAGGATATGATATAATAAAAGTAAATACATCTTCCCTACTTGGAACTTATACTGATGAAGATGGAACGGAAGAACTTAGAATTAATATTTTACTAAAAGAAGTCGAAAAGGCGGTTAATACTATTTTATTTATTGATGAAATACATACATTGGTAATAGAGTCAAGAAATTCAGGAGTAGATTTTGTAAACGCATTAAAACCTGCTCTTTCACGTGGTGATATAAAAGTAATTGGAGCAACTACATTTGATGAATATAATCAATTTTTAATACGTGATAAAGCATTTTTAAGACGTTTCGAAAAAATAGATGTTGCAGAACCAGATGCTGCTACTACCGTAAAAATATTAATGGGTTCATATCCTAAAATCGAAAAGCAAACCGGAGTTAAACTTGCATACTCGCAATTTATAATTGAAAAAATAATGACATTCTTAGTAGATATGACAAGTGAATATAAAAGAGTCTATGAACTTGGTTCTAGATATCCTGATAATGCTTTGGCATTACTTTCTAAGGCGTTTAGTTATGCAAAGTTTGATAATAGTCCTTATGTTACGTTTAAGCATTTTTACAAAGCAATAATGAATTGTACTAGTGTATATTCTGATATTGTAAAAAAAGAAGCTGAGGTTTTTAAAGAAACATTTAAAGAATTTCTTGAAAAAGAGCGTGTTGATTTAAATGATTATTAAAAAAGAATCGATTATCGATTCTTTTTTCTTTTTTAAAATCTCAACCGCACCACTTTAACTATAATCTGATTCTACCTCATAAGCACATTTAAAGTCAAATATTTTCC
>CADBMO010000126.1 GCA_902795755.1 uncultured Erysipelotrichaceae bacterium
AGGGCCTCCTTGCCGGGATTTGGCCCTTTTATTTTATCAAAAAAGCCGCACCTTGTGGTGCGGTTGAAATTTTAATTTAGGAAAAAGAATCGATTATCGATTCTTTTTTATATACTTAACATGTTTATAATTTGGAATATTATTTTTGTTTTCACTTATTATTACCCTATCATAATCCTCGTACATAATTTTTGGAAAATAAGCATCTGCTTTTGAAAACTCATCATCTATCTCTGTTAGTATTATTTCATCAGCATCATTAATAAACTCTTTATAAACATATGCTCCACCTATAACATATATATCATCATTAATGCTATCTCTTACTATATTAAATTCATCTATAGAATTAATTACAATTACATCTTCTGGATATGTATTTTTAGGTTTACTCGTTAAAATAATATGTTTTCTATTAGGTAACAACTTGGGTAGTGATAAATAAGTTTTACTTCCCATCAATATATGATGATTAATTGTTTGATTTTTAAAAAACTGCAAGTCTTCTTTTATATGCCAAATCAAATTATTGTTATATCCTAATTCTAAGTTTTTACCCACCGCTGCTATAATTATTAATTTATTCATATTATTGTGCTATTGGGAAATGTATTTTTCCATTGTGTTTATATTCTAAAACTTTAACATCTTTTAGATCTCTTGAATGATCAAAATCAAAGAAATCTTTAACCTCTGGATTAAGCCATAGTTTTGGCGCTGGATGATCTCCCATATCCTCGTATCTTTTTATTTGCTCTTTAATTCCATCAACTTGATTTACATAAATATGTGCATCTTTAATACTCCAATCAAGCGTACCTGGTTTTAAATCACATACTTGTGCAAGCATATATAAAAGAGTTGAATACTGAGTTACATTAAAAGGAAGACCAAGTGGTACATCACAACTTCTTTGATGTACCCAAGCATTTAACTTACCATCCGTAACATCCCACTCACTTGACCAAACGCAAGATGGTAACACCGCAGTATCTAAATAATCATTCTGCCATAAAGACATCATCATTCTTCTATCATTTGGATTATTTTTAAGTGTGTTAATTAGGTTTTGAGTAAGTCCAAATTTATTAACAATGTACCCATATGCCGTTCCAATGGTGTGTGCCCATTCTTTACCAAAATCTTTTTTTATTTCTTTTTTTACTAAATTTCCGTTTTCATCTGGTATATTTTGAGTTGCTGTCCAAATACCATTTTCATTTATTTCCCATTCATCCCAAATGTGAACGTCTCTTTCTTGAAGCCACCTTACATCATTACTTTGAACCTGAAATATCCATAACATTTCAAGAATTGCTTGTCTGTAAAATAATTGTTTTGTAGTTAAAAACGGATACTCCTCTTCCAAATCAAAATGAAAATGATATGATGGTATTTTAATTGAATTAACACCGGTTCTATTCTCTACTTCTTTTCCTTCCTCTAATATTTTTTTACATAGTTTTAAATAATCTTTGTCCCATTTAGACATATTAACACCTCCTTCGATTATTAAAATTCCCCAAAGTATTCTCTAATTAGATTATACAGCACAAACAAACGTATGTAAATATTTTTATATAAAAAAGATGTTATTAAACATCTTTTTTCTTTTTAACTAACCTATTATTTTTTATCTCACTATCTTTATATTTAAATGCATGTAAAATGTCATCTATGCTTTTTTCTTTTAATGCTACCAATGCTAATTCCTCTTCTGGTATAAAATCATATTTACCTATTAATTTTACTAACCTACGATATACCGTAATGTATTCATTTTTAGACTTACAACAAGATCTTAAAGACTTACCTTTATAAAAATATCTACAATGGTTTTTATTATCTAGTGCTTTTCTTGTTGCCTCATCAATAGATAAATCTGGATTCTCATCAAGTATCTTATATAATCTATATAATATTATTGTATACTTAATATTATTATTATCACAATATTTTTTTAATGACATTCCTTCATACATATATCTACTTTTTTTATAATTAAATGCTAACTCTATTGCTTCTTCTATCCCTATATTTGGAGATTCTTTAATTATTTTTATAATATTATTACGTATAATCGCATAATTGATTCCGTTTTTTATACAATACTTTTTCAAAAGAATTCCATCATAATAATATTTATATGGGATTAAATTTATTGCATCAAAAACTAATTCATCTTCAGTTTTATCTGGATTTTCTTTCCTTAACATCTTTATTCTATTAGTAATTGTTGAATAATTAATATTATTATTTTTACAATACTTATTTAAAGACATTCCATTATAATAGTATTTCATTACAATCATTCCTTTTGAGTGGTATTTTATCATATATGATTAATAATATCAAGTACGCAATCCTTATCAGAAAAGCTTATCTTTATACCCTTAATCATTTGATAATTTTCATGACCTTTTCCTAGCACTAAAAGTATCATATTACCCCTTAACAAATATAATCCCATTTTAATTGCATCTAATCTATTATGAATAATAATATAATTATTTTTTGCATATTTTTTTAAATCATTAGTAATATCATTAGGATTTTCAAATCCCGGATTATCATCTGTAAATATAACACAATTTGAATATTTAGTAACAATTTTTCCAATAATATTTCTTTTTTTTCTATCTTTGTTACCACTACTACCTATTATAGTAATAATTCCATTACTTTTATTTTTCCTTATAAGTTTTAATACTTTTATAATTGCTTCTTTACTGTGTGCATAATCAATAATTATTTTATTACTCTTATATTTTATTATATCCATTCTACCAGGTGGTTCTTTAAATATCTCACTATTATCTAATACTTTTATATAATTATAACCCATCTCTTTAATCACCATACACGCCATATTAAAATTATATATATTAAAATCCCCAATTAATGATAGTTTATTTTTTTTAAATGTACGCTTATTAATAAAGATATTCTTATTATCTTTATTAATGAATCTTCTATGATATTTGTCATCTTTATTTAAAATACATATTTTATTACCAGTAGTCATATGTACTAATCTCTTTTTACATCCAATATAATTATTCAAGGATTTATGATAGTTTAAATGTTCTTTAGATACGTTTGTTACCCCAATAACATCAAATAAAAGGCCATCTAGTCGTCCTTGATTAAGCGCGTGAGAAGATATTTCTATTATAACTATTTCACAATTATTTTCTTTTGCAACATTTATTAAATAATATAACATATCAATTGATGGTGTAGTATTATCTAAGTCCATAACTTTATCATCAATATAAAAACCAATTGTTCCAATATATGCACTTTTTATTTTTAAAAAACGTAACATTTGATATATTAAAAAACAAGTTGTTGTTTTACCATTGCTACCAGTTATTCCTACTAATTTAATATTTGAAAAATTATAATATCTTTTTAGATATTCATTAACACTATCTACTTTTAGTGTTTCTATTTCATATTCTTTATCTAGCTCAGTAATAATTTTTTTGCATCCGTTTTTAATTGCACTTAAAACATATTTTTCATTATCTTTATCTACTAAAAAACAATCTCCCTTTTTAACATATTTAGAATTTTTCCATAGATTTATAATTATTCATCCCCTATAGTTATTTATGAAATTATTAATTTTTTGCAACAAAAAAAGGGTATATACCCTTATTATTTTGTTTTTACAGCATTATCACCTAGTATTAGTTTTTTTAAGTCACCTTGATAGAACCTTAATACGTGTTGTAAATACTCTTTATCTCCGCCATATCTACTTGTATGATAATTATCCCATTTTATGTTAGTTTTATCTTTTATAACTGTTTCTTTAGACTTACCAGAATCATAACAATAAGCACTAAGCATACTAGACATTGCGCCTAATCCAACGTTATATGCTTTTATCGCCATTAATACGTTCCCATCAAACTTTTCAAGACCTTGTTGTAAAAATGCGCATCCTAATTGTATGTTAGTTTCTAAATCAACTATTGAATCATTAGTTATTTTAATAACATCTCTTTTACCTGTTTCATAATTATATGGTCTTATAGTCTCTCCTATATGACAACCTTCTATTTGAAATAAACCATTTCCATATTTTGATAACCTATATGAGTGCACTCCACTTTCTTGCGTAGCGATTGCGCACATTAAATCAGGATCAACGCCGTATTTATTAGCATATTTACATATTAAATTATAATATAATTTTTTTGTATTTTCTAACTTAGATTGTTCGTATTGATCAGGAATTGATAACATTTCACGTATATCATCATTAGTTATTTCATCACTTTTTTCTTTTTCTTTATCTTCATATTTAACATTCGGTTTTGTAGGTTTTGCATTTTCTATTTCGTGATTTTCTAATTCAATTTCAATTTCCTCACTATTATCCACATCATCTACTTGAGTAACACTTGTATCGGGCGTTTTAGAATCGTTATTATTTCCAGCGTTAATAGCAATTGGAGTTGTAATCATAACACCAATAACTATCCCTGCTGCTTTTATTTTCATTAGTTTATATTTTCTTTTTTTTGCTAACTCAAATATATAATTAAATCTTTTATCATTCTCAAAATTTCCTTTATGATCTAATACTATTAAAGTATCTTCAAATATAAATTCTATATTACCTTTTCTATCTTTTACTTTTTTTATCTTAGAAGAATGCTTTTTGATTGCATTTAAAAATTTTTCAAAATCTTTTCCATAAACTAATTCTCTACCATCATCACCATAAAATAATCCATGTAATGAGCCAGTATTTCTTATAACTAATTTATCCATGCTATCACCTATTAATATTTTACTATGTACATATTTTTTAATCAAATATATTACATGTTATTTACAAAATATTTACAAAAAAAACGTAGACATGCTACGTTATTTTGTTTTTTCTACATCCACCTTAACAACTAATCCATTTAAATCATATTCATAATCTAAATCAGTAGATTGTTTTATCTCAATAGATAAAGTTTCCTTTTTAATCATATCTTCAAACTTAGAAAGTACTTTTTCAAATTCCTTATTTGCTTCATAGTATAAAACTATTCTATCAGCAACGTCAAAGTCTTTTTCTTTTCTTAAGTTTTGTACCTTTGAAATTAATTCACGAGTAATACCTTCATCAATTAAATCATCAGTTAAGTTTGTATTTAGGATAATAAAGTTACTACCTTCTCTTTTGGCATCATAGCCTTCTTTAGCATTTACTCTTATATCAACCATTTCTGGAGTTACTTCAATTTCTTCATCATCTAAATTGATTCTGATGTTATTACCTCCATTTAATTCATCAATCTCTTCGACTGATAAATCATTTAATGCACTTGCATAATCTTTTATTTTAGGTCCAAACATCTTACCAACAACCCTAAAGTTAGGTTTAACTTCAAAGTTCATGTATTCTGATAAGTTTTCAATATAAGTAATTTCCTTTACGTTTAATTCTTCTTTAATTAATGCGTCTAAATCACCTATAGTTTTTTTCTTTTTAGCATCTAATAGAACTTCACTAATTGGTTGTCTAACCTTTATTTTAACATCTTCTCTTGCGTTTCTACCAAGTGATATTAAATCTCTTACCAAATCCATTTTTTCTTCAAGTTTTTCATCAATTAGCTTAGAAGAATAATCTGGGTAATCTTCTAGGTGAACAGATTCTTTTTTTGTTAATTTTTTAAATATTTCTTCAGTTGTAAATGGAATAATTGGTGCACATAACTTACATAGCCCAACTAATACTTCATATGTTGTTATATAAACTGATTTTTTAGAATCATCTAAATCATGTGCCCAGAAACGATCTCTGTTTCTTCTTATGTACCAATTTGATAAATCATTTGATACGAAATTAGTAACTTCTCTTACAACTTGATTCAAATCATATTGATCATAGTAATTAGTACATTTTTTAACCAATTTATTATATTTAGATAATAACCACTTATCTATTTCTTCTCTACTTTCATATGATACTTCACATTTACTAATATCTATTTCATCAATGTTAGCATATGTTTGAAAGAAAGAGTATGTATTTTTTAATGGATTAAAGAATTTAGAATGAACTTCTTTTATACCATCTTCATCAAATTTTAATGGTGTCCAAGTTGGTGATACGTATGCTAAGTACCATCTAACAGGATCTGCACCATATTTTTTTATTACACTAAATGGTTCAACTGCATTACCTTTTGATTTGTGCATTTTTTGTCCATTTTTATCTAATAATAATTCATTAACCAATACGTTTTTATATGGACTTTTACCAGTTACAAATACACCTAATACTAATAGTGAATAAAACCATCCTCTTGTTTGATCAATTCCCTCTGCTATAAAATCAGCTGGATACTGGCTTTCCCATAATTCTGTATTTTCAAATGGATAATGGTATTGTGCAAATGGCATTGCACCAGAATCAAACCAGCAGTCAATAACTTCTAATGTACGATTCATTGTTTTACCGCACTTAGGACATTTTAAATGAATTTCATCAACGAACGGTCTATGTAAATCTATTGTTTTTGGATCTACCTTTTCGATTGCTTTTTCTTTAAGTTCTTCTCTCGAACCTATCATCTCATCATGACCGCATTCACATCTCCATAATGGAAGTGGTGTTCCCCAATATCTATTACGACTAATTGCCCAATCATTCATATTTTCTAGCCAATTACCAAATCTTTTTTCACCAACGAATGAAGGAAACCAATTAACTTTTTTATTTTCTTCAATTATTTTATCTTGCAACTTTGTAACTTCTAAATAATATGATGGCCTTGAATAGTAAACAAGTGGACTATCACATCTCCAACAATGTGGATAATCATGTTTTATTTTTTGCTTTTTAAATAATTTGTCATTTTCCTTTAACCATTTAATTACTTCAAGGTCGGCTTCAAATATGTTCATACCTTTCCATAATCCTTCACTGTATGTTGCGTCTTCTTTAACAGGATTAACGTATGGTAATTTATATTTTTTACCAACGGATGCATCGTCTTCACCAAATGCTGGTGCAATATGAACAATACCAGTACCATCCGTCATTGTTACGTAATTATCACATGTAACAAAAAATGCTTTACCATTAACATTAATAGATGGAATTAGTTGATCATACTCCATGTATTCTAAATCTTTACCAGTGTATGTTTCAAGTATTTCATATCCATCACCTAGCACCGAATCACATAATGCTTCTGCTAAAATAAACTTATAACCTTTTGAATCTACTTTAACATATTTTTCATTAGGATTAACACATAATGCAACGTTTGATATTAATGTCCAAGGTGTTGTTGTCCATACCAAAAAGTATGCATCTTCATCTTTCTTTTTAAATGGAACTATTACCGTATTTGCATCAATTTCTTTGTAACCTTGTGCTACCTCATGAGATGCTAATCCAGTTCCACATCTAGGGCACCATGGCATTATTTTAACGCCTTCATAAAATAATCCTTCATCAAAGAATTTTTTAAGTATCCACCATTCTGTTTCAATGTAATTATTATCATATGTAATATAACGATTATCTAAATCAATGAATTGTCCCATTTCATCAGTAAGTTTTCTAAATGCTGCTTCATTATCCCATACCGTTTGTTTACATAATTCATTAAATTCTTTTATTCCATACTTTTCAATATCACTCTTACCGTTAAAACCTAGTTTTTTTTCTACGTTAACCTCTACTGGAAGACCATGAGTATCCCATCCTACTTTTCTTAAAACACGATTACCTTTCATGGTCTGATATTTACAAAAAGTATCTTTTAAAAACTTTGAAACCATATGATGTAAGCCTGGCATACCGTTAGCGGTAGCAGGTCCATCATAAAATACCCAATTATCCATGTTTTTACGATTGTCTATTGTTTTATTTAAAATATCTTGTTTTTTCCATTCATTTAATATAGACGTATCAACGTCGTGTACCTCTCTTTTGTCTAATTCATCAAATTTTTTCATATTATCTTCCTCCTTTAAATCTTAAATTATTTAAATCTTCTTTGCTATAACCATTATCTTTATATAAGGTTTGTGCGTTTTTACCAGTTACTTCAGTACCATACTCTTTTAACATATTAATCATATATTCTACTTTTTCCTTAGTTGGTGCTTCTACCTCTACATAAGGGTTTAATCCTGGCCACTGGTCTATATCAATTTCAATATCATCTACCATGTACCTTGTTCTTTTGTTTTCTTGATAACTTCTAGGTTCATATCCAAGTATTTTAAGCATTTCTTTTGTCTTATCTAAATCTGATACAATTATTTCTAGTTCTTGAACACCATCAACACTACTATTAGAATAATTTTTATAGGTAAGAGTTACCTCCTCGCCATTACTTCTTAATCTAATCCATTTATTTTCATCTACTGGTTTAGTATCATATATTATTCTTTTATAAAACCAGTCTCCCTTTTTTATTGCATTTAATTCTTCTAACTTATTAATAATTTTATTCGTATCTACATTTAAAATGCGTAATTCTAATTCCTCTTTCATATAAACCTCCAATAAAAAAATTCATCCTATAAAGGATGAATATAAAAATCCATGGTACCACCTTACTTCATACCTAATGGTATGCTCTCATTCGTTTTAACGCTTCAAAGCGGATTGTTTTACTAATTTCAAACAAACTCATCAGAAGTGATACATATAACGTTTCCTTAATCTACATTTCACCATAAAGTAGAATCTCTAATAATTTCACGTTATAACGTCTTCGTCATTTGATTTAATGATACTTATTTTACCACATTTTTTTAAATAATCAAGTATTAAAAATCATCAGATAAATTTTTTGTTTTATGTCTTGTAATATTAGGATCTTCATCAGTCATCTTGCCTTGAACATTAATATTTTTAGGCGTACATAAAAATATACCATCACCTAATTTTTGCATTCCACCACCAATTGCATATAAAGTACCACTTACAAAGTCAATAATTCTTTTACCTTGTTCTGGTGTTACTCTTTTTAAATTAACTACAACAGTGTTTCTTTTCTTTAAAAAATCTGCTATTTGTTGAGATTCTGAATATGCTCTTGGCTCTAACAAAATCACTTTAGAACCTTCTTGAGTTTCTTCTTTAGTAGCTTCTTCAACGCTTAGTGTATAGTATTCGTCTTCACTAGTACCATCACTTCCACCCAAAAATTTCTTTAAACTAAAAGCCATATACATCCCTCCATACGTATTTTCTACACTATTATAAATTCATTTTACCACAATTTTTAAAAAAATAAAATAGTAAAGTATTAAAAAGCATAAGTTTTTAAATCTTATGTTTTATTTTGTATTAATACTTATAAAAAAAGAAGCTTATTTGCTTCTTGACACATACTTACCATCACTTGTTGATATTATAACAGCTTCACCTTCATTTATAAATAAAGGTACTTTAATAGTCATACCATTTTCAAGTGTTGCATCTTTCATTGCACCAGATGATGTATTACCTTTAACAGCTTGTTCTGTTTCGGTAATTACGTAATCTATTTTTTCTGGTAAGTTAATACCTATTAATTCAGTTCCAAAATAAACTAAATCTACGGTTAAATTTTCTTTTAAGAATTTTAAGTTGTCACCAATTTGACTTGATGTAAGTTCAACTTGTTCATAAGTAGTCATATCCATAAAACTATATGCATCACCTGCGTTATATAAGTATTGCATTGGTTTTCTTTGAATATTTGCTTTTTCTAGTTTTACACTACTATTATATGTTTTTTCAACAATAGAACCTGTTCTTAAATTTTTTAGTTTCATTTTAACAAACGCAGCGCCTTTACCAGGTTTAACGTGAGAAAACTCTAAAACTTGATAAATATTACCTTCATCTTGAACGGTCATACCATTTTTAATATCATTAACGTTAACCATTTTAAAACCTCCCTATTATGCAGATTTTGTTTCTTTATGAATTGTGTGTTTACGACATCTTGAACAATATTTACTAATTTCCAAACGTTCAGGAGTGTTCTTTTTATTCTTAGAAGTACGTAATCTTTGTTCACCACATTCAGTGCATTTTAAAGCAACATCGCTTCTGTTTTCGTTTTTCTTTGCCATAAGTTTCCCCTCCTTTTCGGATAACTAAACGTATTATACCAAATTATTTGTAAATTTCAAAGAAAATATTGCAAATTCTTGAAGTAATTCGTTTATTTACGTTTGATGTATAATTAGATGACTTCTTTTTTAATCTAATATGAGGTGATGATACAACGATAGAAAACTTAGGATTATTTATGTCATAGTACCCAATAAAACTCTTGGAAACTGTTTCAGTATCTATTTTATTATCATTATTACTATCATAAAATGTTTCTGACGTACCAGTTTTACCAGCGGTATTATCTAAATTACCCATGTATCCTGATCCTAATGGGCCAATCATTACCTCATGAAATCCTTCTTTTACTCTATCAAAATATACTTTATCAATATCTACCTTATTTAATACTTTTTTTTCATATTTATATTTAATGTTACCAAGTTCATTACTATCAGTTGATTTTCTTACCTCTTTTAATAAGCTCAGTTTTAATCTTTCCCCATCATTGATAAGTGTATTTAAATAACTAGATACTTGTAATATTGTATACGCATCATATTGACCAATTGCGTAGTTTAATAATAATCCAGCATTTGCATTATTAGATTTATAACCCTTTGATTCATTTGGTAAATCAATACCTGATAATTCTCCTAATCCTAAACTACTAAATACCTCTTTATATTTATTAAGTGGTGTACTATCAATTTTAATAGGCATATTATAATAATATTTAATACCCGCAATTTTTAATGCTAATTGAAATTGGTAAGAATTTGATGAATATTTTAATGCCGTAATATCATTTAGTGCTCCAAGCCCGCTTGTCCATGAACACTTTTGAGGTGTATTTTTAAACTTTATACATTTATCATAAAAAGTATCTCCAAATTTTAATGCACCTGTTTTGTACCCTACTAACATTGACGCTCCTTTAACTACAGATCCTGGTTGGTTGCTATCTGTTAATAATGATGTTGTATTATCTCTTATCATAGTGTTACCGTTTTTATTAATGATTTGCTTGGATGCCATTGCAAGTATATTACCCGTTTTTGGATCAGTTATTATTACTGAAGAATGATCATATACTTCTGTATTTGCTTCATTTTTGGCATTAACAATTTCTTCTTCTAGTATTTTTTCAACTTCTTTTTGTAAGTTTATATCTATTGAAAGAACAACATCATTTCCATTTTTCCCTTTTTTTATTAACTTCTTTACTCCGTTTTTTATTTCATATACATCTTTTGTACCACTTAATTCTTTTTCATATTGATACTCTAAATAACTTAATCCAACCCTATCATTTAGCAAATATCCATTTTTTAAATATTCATCTTTTTGGTCTACCGGAATGCCTTGCTCACTAGATGAAACACTTCCAAGAATTTGTCTTAAAGTATCACCATATGGATAAACTCTTTTCCAAGAAGTTTTTATTTTTAAACCCTCTATTTTATTATTAATAATATATGCATACTCATTATCATCTAATTCTTCTTTTATTAGTTTTTCATCATAAGCATAACCATTATTCATCAAATAATAAATATATGCAGCTTTTTTATCAGTATCATTATATTTATCTAATTCTTGTTTAGTTATACGTTTTAAAATCAAGTCATCTAAAGTACTTCTTTTTATCTTTCTTCTATCATACAAATCATACTCCCTTTTTGTAATTTTTTTATCAGCTTTTTCTTTGTTATTTATTACCCAAAACTCTCTTATTATTTTATCAGTTAATCTATTTGTTTTAATATCTATGTTTTGTGCTAATTTATAGGCCACTTCAATTTCATCTTTAGTTGTCATATTATTTACTTTTTTATATATAAGTTTATTTACCGGGGCATTATCAACAATAACATTATAGTTTCTATCATATATTTTCCCTCTAGGCATTTGATCACCATAGGCATAAGTTGTTGATAATTTATTTAACGTTGCAATACTTTTTTTAGTATTTAATAATTGCATAGAAGATAGTTTTATTATTATGATAACAAACGAAACAATATATAACACTATAATTACTATTAGTCTACTTTTCATTACTTTACCCATAATATCACCATTATTAATATGGTATAAAATAATTAATTAATGTATATAATATATTGGTGATAATATGTATGAATCTTTAATTAATGCTTATATAAATAAGCTTTCAATAAATGATGTAAATAATTTTGCTACTAATAATAATATTTCTTTAAAAAATGGTGAGAATAAAATAATATATGATTTTATAAAAAATAATTGGAAAGAAGCATATAAAGGTGATACTTTAAAAGAAATATATAAGATAAAAGAAAAAGTATCTACTGATACTTTTAACAAAATACTAGAACTATACAATAAATATAAGGATAAAATCAAATAATTAATTATGACTATTAATGAAATCTATCATTGATAGTTTTTTTATTTTACCTACGTTCGTAACACCTAGTTTAACATTTGGCTTGACTATCTTTCCATGATAGTCACTACCACCAGATTGTAATAAGTCATATTTAGTTGCTATATCTATATATTTTTTGGTTTCTTCTTTGGTATGTCCACTATGAAATACCTCTATTCCATCTAATCCTATTTCTTTCATCTTTTTTATAGTAGATTCTAACGCCTCATCATCCATTAATAATTGATTAGGATGTGCAAGTACTGCTAAGCCACCTGCTTCTTTAATTAAAGAAATACATTCACTATATGGTATTCCTTTATTTGTTATTCTAGTTTTTTGGTATGCATCAATTAAGTATTTATCAAATGCTTCTTGTGTCTCTTTAACGTATCCATATTTAATTAATAATTTTGCAAGAATAGGTCTTCCTATATTTCCAGTTTTATTAAATATATTTTTTATATCATTATTATCAAATACAATTCCATAATCTATCTTTAACTGATTAATTAATGCTAAAATTGAGTAATAACTATTTGTTTTAAATTCATTCATTTTATTATTTAAATCTTTATCGTCTATATCAAAATCATAACCTAATATATGCATTCTTCCTTTATTGGTTTTTGCAGATAATTCAATACCTGGTATTATGTTCATGCACCTTGCTTTATCAGTATATTTATTAATATGCTTTAAGCCATCTAACGTATCATGATCAGTTATTGCAATTGTACCAATATGATTATTATATGCCATATTAATAAGCTCATCAGGAGTATACTCACCATCTGAATAAATACTATGCATGTGCATATCTATAAAACTATCTTTTTGATATGCTTCTTTTCTTTTACGTTCCTCTTTTAATAAATCAAGTATGTTATCATCGCCACTACTAGCTAATCTATGAGCAAAAGAATTATAATCAGTTTTTTCTTTTCTATTATAATAATTTAATACCTTAACTAATTCATTAGTAAAATATTTTACTCTTGGATTATTACTATTTTTTTCGTTTTCTTTAAGCACACTAATTAAACTGTCTTTACTTATCCATATTAAATTAAAATTATCTTTTATTTCTTCTATGGTTAAGTTATTTTTTATTTCATTTATATCTATGTTCATCATTGTATTGTAGTAACTCGTAGTTAATTTTCTATTAACAGTCTTATTATCTCTTTTAGGATAATCTTTTTGATAATACTCTACTTCAACTAGTGGCTCGATATTTCTTATGTTTAAATCAATTCCTAATTCCTCTTTTATTTCTCTAAATAAAGTTTCTAATGCATGTTCATCTTTTTCACTAGTTCCACCGGGTAGAAGGTAGACACCACCATAATTTGCAACTAATATTTCTCCATTATTATTCTCGATTAATAATCTTGCCTTATTACTATATTCATTAATATCTTTTTTCTTTAAGTTATCATTATTTATAACTTCTATCATATTTGCCTCCTATTTGGTATACTTTACCTTCATCTGCTGCTATTACATCACAATCTTTACTAGTTTCTTTTGCTTCATCCACGTATTTTTGTTTATCAATTTCTGGCCAAAAATGAGTAAGCATAAGCATTTTAGCTTTTGTATCATTTGCAATTAATCCCGCTTCATAAGCATATAAATGATTGTCTAAACCTTTTACTTGTCCTTTTAAAAAAGTTGACTCGCATATTAACAAACTAGCGCCTTCATAAAACCCCTTTAAATTATTATTTTCATAACCTGTATCTGCTGAATAAACAACAACGTTATTAGTTGCTTTTTCCCATACTCTAAGGTGATAAGTTTTTATATTGTGTTTAGCTTTATGACATAATACGGAAAATGAATCAGTAGATATTTCAGTTTTTTCATCATATGGAATAAATTCCATGAAATGTTCGTTTCTAAAATTCATTAGATATTCAAAATCAGGAAGAACTTTTATAGTAGACTTAAAATTTCCATAATTATTTTCTTTAATTATATCTCCTTTTGGAATATAAACTTTTATTCTTTTTGTTAAATAACCAAGATTATGGTACACATATGATGCATAACCAATTGATAATAAATCAGCATAATGATCTTTGTGCAAGTGACTAATTATTATTGTTAAATTATTTAAATCAGTTTCCATATTTAATAATCTTGATGAACCAGGTCCACAATCTAATAATAATTTTTCAGAATTACCTTTATCGTTTGTTATTAAGTATCCTACTCCATTTTTATTATCCTTTGGATACGGACTAACACTTCCCAATACCTTAACTTTCATTTTAACACCTTCTTTTTCATTGCAACATATACTTTATCATCTACGTATTTTCTAATATCTTTATCAAGTTTAAATACTTCTTTTACCAAACTTGATGATAAAAATTGATATTTAGAATCTGCAAATAAACAAATGGTATTTACTTTATTATCACTAATGTCTTTATTGACTTGTGCAAGTGAAATTTCATAATCCAAATCAGTAACACCACGAATACCTCTAATCATTGCACTGCAGTTATTTTCAAGTGCAACGTCTACTGATGATTTAGTTGATGTAATTACCTTAACTTTAGAATTATCTTTATATAATTCTTTAATTAACTCTACTCTTTCTTCTTCAGTAAAAAAGTGAGTTTTTTTACTTGGATTAATTAATACTGCAACAACTACTTCATCAAACATACTAGATGCAATATCAACTATGTTCATATGACCCTTAGTAATTGGATCAAAACTTCCTGGATATAATACTTTATTCATAATAATCACTTCCTAATCTTTTTTAAATATATATTAATAACTTAAGTTTTTACTTCCTTCTGGATTTATTTTTTTAATTAAATTTAATACTTTTACATTTTCTTTACCAACTTCTAAATTCTTCTTATAATTATCCTTGATGTTGCCATCAGCATACTTTAATAGTGTATCTACGTCAGTATCTTTAATAGTATCCATCGTTACCGTTTCAAACTTCATGCTATTTAAATATTCATGACATAGTAAGAAGAAGTTTGGAAAATACTTTGCGGTATATTCTTTACCATATTTTTCCCCTTTAGCATATATTGCTTCTATAAAAGATATATTCTCATCTAAAGTAAATGGTAAAAGTGTGGAATTAAGAAAAGTTGATAATACATAAGAATTATTTTCTAAGCCTTGCTCATGATAATAATTTGTTCTAACAGTAAATTTTTTTAATTTACATGGATCATAATCATTTTGAACTAATTCAATACCATGATGTTTTTTTACATACTCATATATATTTGCTCGATGCGCTGCATAATGATCTTCTGATATTTTTTCACTAATCATATCGAAAAAGAAAATATCTTCATCAGTAGTTGCACCATCGTTATACATAATTTTATCTAGTCTAATATTAAACAAATCTGTTCTATTTGGTGCATCCGTTCTTTTTAAATATAATGTGTTATTTTCATAAAATGCTATCATTTTAAAACCTCCCTACTTTTTTTCTTTTTATTATTTTTCTTAGTATCTTTATCTTCATATATCAAATTACTATTTTTAATGTCACATATTAAATTATTTAATATGTATAAATATCTTTCTCTTTCTATTGCGTTATCATGTATTTCTTTTACCCTGTTTCTTTTATCAATTGTTTTTATTTTTCTAGCATATTTAGTATAAAGATCATCATAAAACTCTGCTCGTCTATTTAAGTTTAATACTCTTCTTCTATTTTCTTCTAGTGCTTTTATTATTTTTATTAGTACTCTGTTCCTTTCTTTTATTTCATTGCAATAGTTTTGAATCAAGTTCCTTCTATAATCACTATCTTCCATTACTTCACCTTGTAATCTAAAACCTTCTATATAACAATAGTCTGCATCTTTATCAAACTTTATTAAATCAAATACTTCAGCCATGGTTGGAGGATATATTTCCATTACCTCAAGTTCATTAATTAATTTACTTATCTCGTTTATTTTTTCTATTACTAATTTTGATGGTGTTAAATATTTATCATATGCATAAAATTCGAGATTTAAACATGGTTCTTTAATAAATTCTTCACTTTCAAATTTATAACTATAATCATTTTTATCATAAACTATTTCTTGTCCATTTAATTTATACTTTAATTTTAGATTTCTAAAATAATCATATAGATGCATTAATTTCATTAATTCTTTTGGAGCCTTTGTATACGCAACTTCATTTTCAGAATATGTATCTAAAACATTCCATTTAATAAGTACTTCCCATCCTTTTTTATTGCCTCTACTGTCTTCATCTAATCTTAAAATATCATCATTAACGGCACCTAAATACTCATATTCATGAATTAAAGCGGTAACATCATCATACCTTGGTAATTCTTGATATTTTTGATATTCGGATGAGTTAAGCCACGAATCATATAAAGCAAAATCATGATCACTTAGTAATTTATTTATGTAATTATCATATAAATCAGTTATTCTAGATGCTTCACAAATTACTTTTATATTAGTATTTCTTTTTTTAAATAATTCTTTGTAGTAGCTATTTAAATCCGTATATAATTTTTTTAGTATTTTTGATTTATTCTTTTTTAAATAATCATAAAATACTTTTTCATATGCTTCTTTTAATAATTTATCAAATTTTAAGTTTAAACCTTCTATTGTTGCATAATTATATATCTCGTTATTTACCGCTTTATTAGGATGATACTCTCCATTATTCTTTTCAGCATATAACATAATTTTATCATCACTTACTAAGTAATAAGATGTTTTAGTACCATGTGTTTCTTTATAAAATATTTCAGCATAAATAGATGGTGGTGTTACTTCTTCTGATCCATAATATTGTTTTATCTTTCTTTTTACTTGCCACTTGTTATTCGTATTATTATTTAATACGTTTATAATCTCATTTAAAAACTCATTTCTAGGTATTTTAATAGTGCTAATAATATCATTTAATTTATCTAATACTTCTTCATATAACTCATTATTTTGTTTTACTTTATCATTAAATATTACCCCTAATTCTTCATTTATAAAATGCTCTATTAGTTTATTCATTTTAAATCTCCTATATTTTGTATAATCTTTTTCTTATTTCTTCTTTGCTGCCACCTTTAATAACTAAATCAAAATCTTCTTCGTTAAACTCAATACTAGCAGCATCCCTTAGTTTAAACTTTTCTTCAGTTATACCATCTCTTATCATTGCACGTTTTAGTCTTTCTTCATATGGTATGTCTAATAGTATTTTTATATCACACTTATGAAAATAATTGGTTTTAGGTAACAAAAGCCAATCAAGTATTATTACTTTATCCTCATTATCCCTTAAAAAATAATCAATATCTTTTGACATGTAATACCAGGTTGCATCCCTTAATTCTGTCATCTTATTTCTATTTGAAAATACTATATCACCTATTTTTTTTCTATCTACTAAGCCATCTTCTACTACATCCTCACCAAATGCTAATATAAGTGCTTCCATTACTTTTGGATGCTTATATACTTCATGCCCTACTTTATCTATCTCTAAATATGCTGCATCGTATTTTTCCTTAAGCATTTGTGATACGGTTGATTTATCACTGCCTGATTTACCACATACTCCTATAATTAAATTTTTATTAGTTGATTTTAAAATGCCATCTTCATCTACATACTTAGATGTTAAATTAGGTTCTTTACAATTTTTTACCCCATTTTTTACTGCTTTATCTAGTTCCTCTAAATTAATTATCTTTCCCATTTTCATCACCTCTTACTTGTATTTTACTATTATTTATGAT
>CADBMO010000127.1 GCA_902795755.1 uncultured Erysipelotrichaceae bacterium
ATGTTGCTAAAGAGTATAAAGCTACTTATAAGACGATAAGTTTAAAAGAAACTAAACGTTTATATGAAGAAGGTAATACTAAAATAGTAGATGTTAGAAGTGAGTCATTATACGAAAAAAAGCATATTAAGGGTGCAATTAATATTCCATACAAAGGTATTAATAATATAATAAATATGATTAGTAAAGATGAAATAGTTATAATATATGGTGCAAATAAAAAAGAAAGTAAAAGTGCTAGTATTAAGGTTATTGATATGGGATATTCTCTTGTGTATGATTTAGGAGCATATAAATAAAAAGGAACTTATTTAGTTCCTTTTTTTATACTTATAAAGTGCAATCCATGAGTTACTTTTATTTCATCACCAGGATTATATATTTTATTATCAGATGTATTTAACCAACCAGATACATTATTGTATGTTGGCAGTATATATGTGCTACTTTCTTCTTTTAAATAATCGTATTTATTTGATACATCGTCCAAATCAGTGGTTACCATCCAATAATTATGGCCGTTTTTATTGATTGGTTTTTTTATCATGTATGGATTAGTGATTGATGATGATATATAATTTTTAAATTCATCTAAAGTGACCATATTATTCTTTATTAAGAAACTTAATTCTTTTACCCTAAAGCCATCATATAGATAATATGGTAAAACGTCTTTAATATCATCATAATCAAATAAGTTATTTTCATTATTAGTAAATATTTCTTTTTCTTTTGGCCATTTAGCATTATTTGTAAAACCATAAAGGTTAGATATCATTAAATTATGATCTGTTGTTAAAATATCATTTGCAAATAAATTATAGTATGTTGTTGTACCAACAAAGTAATAAGTGGTATCTCGATTTATTTTTTCAATATTCTTAACTTGTACATTTTCTAATTTGTTATTGCTGTTTCGTTTTGCAACGTTAGTTCCTACATGAAAGTTATCCTCGTCATTTATGTTAACAAATAAATTTATATCGGTATTATAAATAGCGTGATTTCCAACAAAATCAATATAAGAATCATCACTAAATGTTACTCTTGTTACTCTTTTTGTTTCATGCTCATTTTCAATCCATAATGGATACTCATAAGTTATATTGCCAGTGTCATAATTCCATACCATTAATAAATCATCATACCCTATATCTTCAACATTTTTATAAGTGCCATCTGCTAGTGTTATCTTAGTACCTTTTGCTAAACATGATTTACCAGATGCTGATATGTTAATATCTCCAGTTACATGATATATATTTAATGCTCCAGAATTACTGGTGTAAGAATATGCAGTTTGATTTGATGTACCACTTGGTAGGGTACTTGCAGATGAATCCCCTGGATACGTTATGGTAGCAGATGATATAGATTCTGGAGTGTCATAATTCTTTCCGCTCCCACTTAATGTAGTGCTGACGTTATTATCGTAAAAAACATTAAATGTAACGGTTGTTGTGTCGCCACTAGTTGATGAAGATCCTCCTCCACCAGTTGCCTTCGCATTGGTAAGCGTTAATACTACCTTGAAATTCCATTTATGTTTTTTGTTTACACTTCTAGAACAATGGCCAGAATCTGTAGAACAAGATGATATTTCAGCAGTTGTTGCAGTATTATTAGATTGATCTATTCCATATACGTAGAAATAGTAATATGCATCATCCGTTGGTACTGTTATATCAACACTATTATCTGTTCCAGGAACAGTAGTAGTATTGTAAAGAGATCCGTTTCCGGATGCGTTTGAGGTATATGTTTGAACATAATAGTTAGTTATTGTATTTTCATCAGTACCATTCCAACTAACATGAATAGTTTTGTTTGTTGCAATGGTTGTTGCAGTAACATCACTTATTATTGGTGCGTTAGTATCAGTTATTGAAGAATCAACATCAACTATTAAACTAATAACACCCATACTACTAGTTTCTCCGTCACTAGTTAAATGAACATTTAAACTTTGTGGTGATACCATAAATTTTGCACCGGCTTTTTTTCGTATATAAAAATCATAAGTATTAGTATCGTTTGCGTTAATGCTCATATCAGATAATGCATTTCCACTTTGATCTACTATCTCAAATTTTGAACTATCTATTGATAAAGTAAATGTTTTTTGAGAACTATGTGAATTAATAACTGATGCAGTAAAGTGTGCTAAAGTGTTACCACCAGATAAATCACCTTGTGAAGATCCACTAATAGAGCCAACAACGGTTCCTGTATCCACTTCACCAGCGTCTATGTTTGTTTCACCATCTACACCCCACGTTCCTATTTGTGATGGATGAAGTGTAATCGTAAAGTAATATGATTCTGACGTTTTAGCAGGTATGGTATCATTTAACATTGGATTACCATTAATATCAGTAATATGATACGTAGCGGTTGGTGGCTCGCCATCACCAGTAAAGTTTGGAACAAATGCTGTTTTTAATATTTTTTGTTCGTATACAGAATCATTTGTAACCGTAATTAAATAGGTAATATGAAAATCTTCGTTATAATTATCTTGGGTAACGGTAACATTTAAATCAAATGAAACTCCTTTACCATCATTTATAATTTGAGCAGGTGTATTTTCACTAATATTGGAAGCTTCACTATTACTTACGTTAGTTATTTTTACATCCCCATCTAATTCGGCAGTAGCCGTACCGAATACATTAAGAGCAATACCATTAATGGTTGCGTATCCTATGCCCATTAAGAATGTTGCTGCAACAAGTAACAATAATATTTTAATTTGAAAATTAATTTTTAATTTTTTCATATTTTTTATCCTTCCAATTCTATGTATATTCTATCATAAAAATGTGTAAAATTATAGATTTATTTGTCGAATTATGTTATATTGGTAAATGTAGAGTAGGGGACTAGGCCCACTTTACTAGATAAAAGATAGAAGGGAAGAAAGAAATAGGAGGTGAAATAATGAAAAGTAAGAAAGGTTTAATTGGCTTAATAGTAGTTATCGCTGTATTGGTATTAGGTATTGGTTATGCGGTAATAAGTAGTGTTAACTTAACTGTTACAGGTACTGCATCTGCTGCTGAAAGAGATTTGGACGTAGTTATTAGTGCTGCAACTCCAACAGAAGCTCCAACTATTGGTGCTGTAAGTAACCCAGTAGATAAGAATGCTACATTTACTGTAACTGGATTAACAAATACTACAGATTCTAGAACTATTACTTATACTGTTAGTAACAGAGACGAAGTTGCTGCTGATGTATATCTAGAATCTGCATCTAACATAGTATTTGCTACTGCTGCAAACGAAGCATACTATGATGTTACAACTAGTATAACTGGTTCTGCTAACAAAATAACTGTTCCTGCTGGTGGTACTAATACATTCACTGTTACAGTAAAACTTAAAAAAGTTCCTACTGAATCAGCAAATAGTTCATCTGGAAACATTACAATTACTATAAAAGCTGATCCAGTAACTCAATAATTAAATGTTTGATGGAAAGTAGGTAAAGAAGAAAGATGAAAAAAGGAAATATAAAAATCTTATTGTTAGAAATTTTTCTTTTAATACTTTTCTTCTTTGCTCTCTTTGCATCAAAGATTGTAGCAAGATACCTAGTTGCTATTATATTATTGGTGTTAACGATAGTATTGAAGAAAAACTATCGTATTAAAAGTAATGAGTATATTTATGAAAAACAAGTAAGTATACTAATGGTTTTATTTGGCTTTGTATATATTGCAATATACTATGCTTTAGGATTATATTATGGATTTATTAAATCATTATATTTATTATCTATAAGTACGTTTTTTAAATATATATTACCTTTTACAATTATTATTATATTTGCTGAAAACTTAAGAAAGCTTTTGTTATCTCAAGATGCGAATATATCAATTAAGGGTAAAAGAATAAATATATCTGTAATTTTAGTATATTTAGTAATGGTTTTAATTGATCTTATTATATATGTGGGAATATATGATTTTTCATCTTTGGAAAACACACTTAAAGTAATAGGCTTCGTAATATTTGCATCGTTATCATGTAATTTATTATACAATTATCTGACGATTAGATTTGGACCAAAAGGAATAATTATATATAGACTTATGACCGTGTTATTTGTTTATGTAATACCTTTTGAACCTGATGTATTTTTATTCTTTAGATCATTTTTAAGAATGATATATCCATTTATTATATATATTATTCTTGAAAATACTTATGCTAAGAATAACTTAGCACTTAATAATAGACAAAGAAAAAGAAATATATTGGCAACCACAATTACGTTAGTAATTATGACCTTATTAATAATGCTAATATCATGTCAGTTTAAATATGGAATCATTGTAATTGGTTCTGAAAGTATGACGGGTACCATAAATATGGGTGATGCAGTTGTATATGAAAGATATGATGGTGGTACAATAAAAAAGGGTCAAGTTATTATGTTTGTAAAAAATAAAACAAAAATTATTCACAGAGCAATTAAAGTTCGTAACATTGACGGACAACTTAGAATCACTACCAAAGGTGATGCAAACAAAACTGCGGATACTGGTTATATAACCACAAAAGATATAAGTGGTTTAGTAAGATTGAGAGTTAAATATTTGGGATGGCCAACTATTTGGGTAAATAAATTATTTAATAATAAATAAAAGAAAGGAGCGGTAATTATGAAACGTAGTAACGTTGAGATAATGTTTATTAATGAAACAAAGAAAAGACGTAGAATAATACTTTATACTGCATTAATTACTATTGTTTCAGTTTTTGCCGTACTTTTAGCATTTACCTCTATTCAAAAAGGTAAAACCCAATATGTTAAATATAAAGAAAATAGTAATATAGATTATAAAGTATATTTAAAAGAAAATGATTTCTTTAAAGAAAAGTATTTAGATAAAAATAGTGAGTACATTGCTAGTTTAATTGATTATATTAATGCTAACTTTAATTATGATATAATGCTTGATGAAAAAAATATTGATTTTACTTATACAAGAAGAGTTGACGCCGTTGTAGAAGTTTATGAACAAAATGGTAAAAAACCATTATATAAGATTACTGAAGAACTTCTAGGCGACAAAAGACAAAAAGCTCATGATAAAACAAGTGTTAACATCAATGAAAACGTAAAAATAGATTATAACCATTATAATAACTTAATAAACGAATTTAAAGATACATATGGACTTAGTAACGTTAATAGTACTTTGACTATCAAGATGTATATCTCGGTAAAAGGTGATTGTAATAGTATGTCTGAAACACCAGATACTGAAACTGAAATAAGTTTAAATATTCCACTTACTACTAAAACAATGTCTATTGAAATGGAAAGTGACTTAGTTGAAGATGCTGATGGATTACTAGTATGTAAAAAATCAGAGCCAGTATTATTATGGTGGATTTCAACAGGATTCGTTATATTAATTGACATTATTATAATTATTAGAATGTTCTTGTTTATTGCTAGAAATCGTACTGCAAGAGACATTTATAAAAAGGAATTAAAGAAGATTTTAAATAATTATCATTCGTTTATTCAAAAGGTAAATAATGACTTTAAATTAACTGGATATCAAGTTTTGAAGATTGATACATTTACTGATATGCTTGAAATAAGAGATACGATTCAGCAACCAATATTAATGGTTGAAAGCAAGCAAAAAAACGGAGTATTCTTTATTATTCCAAGTAATACAAAAATACTTTATACATATTCTTTAAAAGAACAAGATATTAAAAAGAAGATGGAAAAGGAAATGTAAAAAACTGCTACTAATAGCAGTTTTTATTTTTTATAATAATACTCTTCTAAAGTTAAATTATTTTCTTTTAAATGTTTAGCAAGTTTTTTGCCCACATATCTTAGATGATCAGGTTCATATGAATAACCTGTGACTTTTTCTTTATCTTTAGGATATCTAATTATAAATCCATAATTAGTAATTATTTTTTCTAAATATAAATATTCTTTTTCATCATAATCACTTTTAATGCTATTTTTATTTTTAGATAAAACTATATCAATAGCAAGTCCAACGTTATGTTCTGACGTACCAGCTTTTGGAACATATTTGTTTGCATATGATAAACTTTTAATTTTTTTATATCGATTAAATACTTCCTCTGTATCTAAAAAACTTCTATAACCACTTCTAATGTTTATATAGTATCCTTTTTTAAGTAAATTATTTTTTAATTGTTTGTAGTTTTTATATGTTTTTGATTCTAACTTTATGTTATCAAACATATTATCTGTAACGTTAACTATTGAGTAATTCTTTAATTCTTCTTCTTGAATTGGATTAGCCTTATTGATTAATACTTCATATTTGTTAGTATCTTTTTCAAAAGATGTTTGCTTTAATGAATTACTATAGCCATTTAACCGCTCACTTGGTATATTGTTTTTTTCTGATGAAATCATTTTAGATATTTTGCTATTAATAATAAGTTTACTTATAAAAATAGTTATAATAAGAAGTACAAATGCAAACAATATATTAATTATTATATATCTATATCTGCTTTTCTTTCTTCTTTGCTTATTAACTGCCTTAACAGCTTTTTTTATAATTTTTTTATCTTCATCACTTTCAAATAAAAACTCTGTTTTATCTTTCATGATATATCCTATTCATCACCAGAGTCTTGACTATCTGATTTATAAGCACTTTCATGTTCCCAGTTTATACTTTTAATACCTGGTTCTTTACTAATATTATTAATAGCTTCTTCTATTTTATTTGAAACCTCGGTAATAACTATTGCAACTAATTTAACCTCATCTTTAGTGATTTCATTTCTTTCTAATCCCTTTAATACTAATCCAGCTTTATTCATAGATGATGCTGTAATGCTTCTAACCGCAGCCTCTTGAGTTTTCTTGCAAGATATTTTTATTGTATATTTTTCCTTGTATTTTGCTTTTACTTTCTTCATAACATGTAGTGAAAAAACTCTTAATATTATATTTGAAATAAGTACTATTAGTGTTCCAGTAGTCGCTTCTATTATCATACCAAATGCACATAATACTCCAATTGCTGCAACGCACCATAGGGTAGCAGCAGTATTAAGTCCTTTTATGTTGTTTCCGTCCCTTAAAATAACACCGGCACCTAAAAAACCAATTCCAGATACCACTTGTGCCGCAATACGAGCTTGATCCCCATAGTTAATGCCATATGTGAACCATACAAATAAAAATGCACCAATACAAACTAATACGTTAGTCCTTAAACCAACCATTCTATGCCTGTATTGCCTTTCAAAACCTATAAGAATACTTAGTATAAAACATACGCATATTCTAATAAAAAATATTTTTATATCCATACTTTAACCTCCAAATGAATTATAACACAAAAAAGCGTCTAATGGTAGTCAAGTTAAGATTATTGTTGTTGATAAATAGTATCTTGTATGCTATTATACTATTATAGGATAGGTGATTATATGATAAAAGTAAATGATGTTTTTGAGGCTGAGGGAAAAGACTACATAACACTAGATAAAATAATTTTTAATGGGCAAGAATACATTTTTACAAATGAATTAGAAAATGATGAACCAACAAAGATATTTAGGGTTTTTAGATTAAAAGAAAATGGTATTGTTGAGGTAACTGATAAAGGAGTTTTATCTCAAATATTACCAACGTTTAGTAAAAACATGAATGATAAATTAGAAGTTATAAATGAAAGTTATGCAGGACTTTTTAACTAATAAGGAGGTTTTAAAATGAATCAAGACGAAATAAAGGAATTAATAGAATTAGCAAATGGTGATTTATCATCAAATGAAAGAATTAATGACATAGTAGATAAGGTAAGAGAGTGCAATGATCAAGAATATGAAGAATTAAAAGGAATCATTGATGAATCTTATGAAGGCAATAAAGAAGAACTTATAGCAACAATAGATGCTGCAAGAAAACTAGTTAAAAAAAGAGATGAAGCAGATAGACTAATTGATGAAGCTAAAGAAATATTTGATGCTAATCCAGAAAATGAAGAAATTCAACAAAAGATGCTACAATCAAAAGAATTGGTTGATAGTTTTTATGGCAAACTTCCACCAGAAGAGTATAATATGCTTTTGGTAAAATTGAATGAAGAAGCTAAAAGAATGGGAATTGATTTAGAAGCAAATGCAATTGGTGAAGCCGATTTAGGAACCAATGAAGTTGGTGTAAGTGAAGAAAATAAAGATGAATTTCAAGACGAGTATAAGAGAGTAATTGGCTTGATGACATCAGAAGATATTGCAACTGAAGATCACAGGGAAGAAGTAACTAATGGATTAGAAGATGTTAAACGTAAAATAGAAGAAATGCCAGATTCTGAAGCTAAAGAAGAAGCAAAGAAAAAACATGAAATGATGGAGGTAAATGAAGTTAGATTTTATACCATTAAACATGCAATTGCGACATTAAATAATCCAGAAATTATTCCTAATATTCAAAATGCAATTAATTCTATCTCAACAGAGCCAACGCCTGAGGCTGAAAACTTAAGAAATAAACTAAACGAGTTATTACTAGTAAAACAACAAGAATTAGGAATTGTTCCAAAAGAAGAAGACCCAGAAAAAAAAGATCCAGAAAAAGAGGATCCTGAAAAAAAAGATCCAGAAAAAGAGGATCCTGAAAAAGAAGATCCAGAAAAAGAGGATCCTGAAAAAGAAGATCCAGAAAAGAAGGAACCAACCCCTGAGGATAAAAGAAATGCTTTAAAAGCTGGAAAAGATGAAGAATCCATACAAGTAAAGATAAAAGGAAATAAACCTGAGAAAACATGGAAGACAGCTGCTGCAGTTGCTGCTGGTGTTGGTATTGGTGCTGGTGCATTCTTTATTGCGGGACCTGGTGGATGCGTTGCAGTTGCAGTTGCAGGCTTAATTGCTAAAAAAATAATTAGAAAGAAAAGAAAAGAATTAGCAGAACAAAGATTGTTACATCCAGAACAAACTGCTGAAGTTAATGCTGCTGAGGCACCTGAAGGAAAAATAAGTAGAGCAATATGGAATATGAAAAATTATCTTAAATCTGATGAAGGTTTAAGAGATTTAGAATGGCTTGCTAGTGCTGCATCAATATCTGGTGCAATTGGTGGAGCAGGAATGGGAATATTTAATGTTGTAGACTTTACGGCTATTCCTACTGCTTGGGCTATGGGAGCTGGTATTTCGGGTGGCGTTATTGCTGGCGGATTAACAAGTGGAATTGTTAATAGAGGAGATGTTTATACCACAATTGAAGTAAAAGAAGGAACTACTCCAGAAGAAATTGCTGATGCATATGGTGTTCCAGTTGAACAAATTATTATGCCAGAAGCTGAAAAACATAGGAGATTAAAATAATGAAAGAAAAAATACTAAAGTTAAACAACGGAATTGAGTGTTATGTAGTTGAAGAAGTTGTAGTAGATAGAAGAAAGTTTTGCTTAGCATATGAAGCAAATACTGAAGAAGGTATACTATATAACAGATTTATGATACTAGAAGAAAAACTAGAAAATGGTAAAATAATAGTAGCTGGTGTAACTGATGAAGAAAGAATGAACATTACATCACTAATACTTGATAAGATAAAAACAAGTGTTGAAGGTTCAAACATTTAGTTTGAATCTTTTTTTTATATGTTATAATTAATATGTGAGGCGATAAAATGATTAGTGATATTCAAAAAGATTGTATAGTTAAGATAGAGAATAAAATAAATGAAATATTAGATAAAGAAATAGATAAATATAAAGATAATGAGTTTATAAAATCATCATTAGAAGAATTAAAAAGATTATCACAAGGTGGAAAACGTGTAAGAGGATATTTGATTAAACTAGGCCAATTACTATTTGGGAAAGACGATGAATCATACGTTGATTTAGCAGCAGCAATAGAAATCTTTCAAACAGCAATACTTATACATGATGATATAATAGATGAAGCAGATAAAAGACGTGGTATGGATACCATTAATTATAAGTACAAAGGTCATATTGGAATATCTAAAGCAATATGCATTGGCGATTTGGGATTCTTTATTTCGTATCGTATAATAAATAATTGTGATATTAGTGATGAACTAAAAAATGAGATAGCAAGAGTTTATTCAAAAACACTTCATAACACTGTTAATGGTGAAATAGTAGATGTAGAATTACCTCTTAAAGATATGAATTATCATAAACGTATGAGCGATGATATTATATATGATATATATGTTAATAAAACTGCATGGTACACAATAATAGGACCTGTGTTAATTGGTGCGGCATCCGCTTCAGCTAGTGAAGATGATAAACAAAAATTAATAGAAATGGGAACTAATTTAGGTATAGCATTTCAAATAAAAGATGATCTACTTGGTATATATTCAAGTGATGGTAAAATGGGTAAAACCTTAAATGATATTAAAGAGGGTAAGCAAACCATTATATATAAATATGCTTTAGATAATGGAGAAAAAGAAGATATTGATTTATTAAAAAAATATTATGGTAATCCAAAAGTTACTAGTAAAGAGAGCTCTTTAATTGCTGATATGTTTGACAGGGTAGGAGCAAAAGCTAATGCAGAAAAATTAGTTGAGGAGTATACAAATAAAGGTATTGAAATAATTAATACTATGGAACTTAAAAACAAAGAAATATTTATGGACTTTGCAAATTATTTATTAAAAAGAGAAAACTGATGTTTTCTCTTTTTTATTTAAAAATTGATAATTTTTTAACCATTGGTTTATTAGGCTTTCTTTTTGATAAATAAGTATTAACTTTATCTAGTAATGTACTTATCTCAACTAATCTTTGCCTTAGCAAAATCAACTTATTATCTTCTAATTTTATTATAAAGTAAGTGCTTTTTTTATAATCTCTTGGAGATATCCCCATAATTTTTTTAAATGTTTCTGAAAAGTATTCTAATGAATTAAAACCGTTATTTAACGCAATATTTAAAAAGGAATCATCTAAGTTTCTAATTTCTTTGGTACTGTTATATATTCTTTTTATATTGATATAATCATTTATTGATATACCAAGTTCTTTTTTAAATCTTTTCATAATGTAATATCTATTAAAATACGTTTTGTTTGATATATCATTTATTGATATATGTGCGTTTATATTTTCATTTATATACTCAAGAATGTTACATACTAATTCATTCGAATACATATAATCACCATACTAATATTAACACATTTGCTATAAAAAAACCACTATTGTTTAAATTAAGTGTTAAATACGGTGTTAAATTGTGTGTGAGGGGAGGAAAAAGCATGAGTAAATATGCAAAATGGTTAGACTCAAAAGATTTAAATGAAGGTTTAACTAAAATTAGTTCTACAAAGGACATTGATGTATCTGGTATTCAGTTATCTAGTGATGATGATGCAATCTACATTGATGAAAAAGATGGTCATTCTTTAGTAATTGGTGCAACTGGATCTGGTAAAACACAAACCATTATATTACCGCTTATTAACCTGTCAATGATTGCAAATGAATCATTTGTAGTTAATGATGTTAAAGCGGAAATGTACAAAGCATGTGCGAAAGAATTAAAAAATAGGGGCTACAAGGTTATATTAATAGATTTTGATAATCCATTAAAAGGAAATTATTATAATCCATTTGATATGATAAAAAGTGTTTTTAGTAATAACAAAAGCAATGCAGAAAGCATTATTGAGTTAATTGCAAGATATATCTATGAATCATCTGTAACAGCTGAAACAGATATGTTTTGGGCAAATTCAGCAATGGATTTCTTTAGTGGTATAGTAAGTTATATGCTATCAAATGATATGGAAGTAACATTTAATAGTGTGTTTGATTTTGCAAATACACTAGTAGATAATAAAGTGTGTGATGAATTTAAGTCAAAACTAGATAAAACTCAAAATTATTATGGATATTTATCTGGTACAATAAATTCACCTATGGAAACTAGAAATAGTATTATTTCAGTATTTAATTCTGAATTAAGTAAATTAGTATCAAATAGTGAATTTAAAGAAATGCTTTCAAAAACAGACTTTGATATTAATGATATCGATAATAAAACCGCTATCTTTATAGTACCTAACAAGTATAACAAATTTAGTAATTTACAAGCAATATTAATAAATGAATTATATGAGGTATTAGTAAACAAAGATAACAACAAAAAAATTAATTTTATATTAGATGATTTTGATGAAATATATCCAATTAGTAACTTAGCATCCATCTTAAATTATTCTAGGGGATATAATATTAACTTTACTTGTAACATTAAAAGTGTTATGGCACTAAAAAATAAATACAAGAATCAAGAATTAGATTTAATAAAGTTATGTTTTAAAAATATTATTTATTTATATTCAAATGATATTACAACACTTAATTTTATATCAGAGTTATGTGGAAACACCCAAAATAGTAAAGGTGATATTGAACCTTTAGTAACTCCTGAAGAATTAAAAGTAATTAATAACTTTGAAACATTAATAATTAGAACCAGAACAATGCCCGTTAGAACTAAACTTAAACCATCATATCAAATTTCTTGGGGATATGAACCAGGCAGTGAAGAATTGCCAGAAAAGTAAAAAAATAAAATAATTAGCACTCTATATTGACAAGTGCTAATTTTTGTTTTATAATGCATATAGTCTAGTAAAAAGACTAATATATTTAAAAGAGGTGATTTATATGTTTGATATGAATAATCCTGAAGAAGAAAACGTTTTAGAAAAATATGGTAGAGATATTACCGCACATGTTAAAGATGGAAAGGTAGATCCTATTATAGGTAGGGATGATGAGATACGTAGTATTACTAGAATACTATCTCGTAAAACAAAAAATAACCCTGTATTAATAGGTGAACCTGGTGTTGGTAAAACCGCTATCATAGAAGGCCTTGCACAGCGTATTGTTAAAGGTGATGTGCCAGCTTCACTAAAGGATAAAACAATATGGGAGCTAGATATGGCATCATTAATTGCAGGTGCTAAGTATCGTGGTGAATTTGAAGAACGTTTAAAAAACGTTTTAAATGAGGTTAAAAAATCTGAAGGAGAAATCATCATGTTTATTGATGAAATACACATGATAGTGGGTGCTGGTAAACTAGAAGGCGCAATGGACGCTGGTAACATGCTTAAACCAATGCTAGCAAGAGGGGAAATCCACTGTATTGGTGCAACTACTTTAAATGAATATCGTAAATATATTGAAGATGATGGAGCGTTAGAACGTAG
>CADBMO010000128.1 GCA_902795755.1 uncultured Erysipelotrichaceae bacterium
GACCATATGAGGTAGTTATGAATTATGTAATAGAAGGTAATAATATTTTTTTAAAAGAGAATGAAAAGGTGGTAGCTAGTATATCCTTTGAACAAATTGATGGTGATACATATAATATAAATCATACATATGTTGATGAATCACTTAGGGGACAAGGTATTGCATCAGCTTTAGTTGAAAGAGCAGTTAAAGAAATAGAAAAACGAGATAAAAATGTAACTGCAACTTGTTCTTATGCTAAAAAGTGGTTAGAAAGGAACTACTATGAGAGATAATATTATTATAGTTGGAGATAGTATTGCATATGGTATAGGTGATCCAATAGATGGAGGTTGGAGCACAATGCTAAAAAAATATTCAATAGCAAGGCCATATTCACCAAATGATGTTATGAGGGTGCATGTTGCGGCATTTCCTGGTGCAACAACTGCTGACATAACCCCAAGACTTGATGATATTATAAAAGCGTACTATGATCGTAGTTTAATGAATACGGTTATAATAGCAATTGGAGTAAATGATACCAGGGTAACTAATGGTAAAACTAAAGTAAATATTCAAGATTATAGAAAAAATCTAGTTCAAATAGTAAACACAATTAATAAAAATAGATGTGGAATGATTTTTGTTGGGTTAACAAATGTCTCTGGAAAAGATGGAATTTTATCTTTTGCACATGATAAAAACTATATTAATAAAACTATTAATGAATATGATTCGGTTTTAGAAACATTGTGTTTAGATAATACCATTCATTATATTAAAGTAAGAAATGAAGTTACATATGAAGATTTAGATGATGGGCTTCATCCAAATAATAGTGGACATAAAAAAATATATGAAAAAGTATTAAATAAAATTGTTAAGGAGTAAACTATGAATAAGGAAGAATTATTAAATAAATATGAATCGCCATTATATGTATATGATTATAATGTGTTAAAACAAAGATGTACTGATATGTATGAATTTAAAGAGTCTTTATCAAAGAAAATTGGTAAAAAAGTAACTATGCATTATTCACCAAAAGCAAATACTAATCCTGCAATATTAAAGGTAGTAAAGGAAAGTGGATTATGTGTTGATTCTATGTCACCATTTGAACTTTCTATAGTAAAAAAATGTGGTTTTGATAATAGTCAAATACTATATGTTTGTAACAATATAGACCAAAACGAAATGAAATTAATTCATGATAATAGTTTATTAGTATGTTTAGATTCTATATCACAAGTAGAGTCTTGGGGTAAATTATTTCCCAAAACAGATATAATGATTAGAATAAATCCTGGTACCCTTGGTGTAGGACACTCTTATAAAGTTATTACATCTGGTAAATCAACTAAATTTGGAATATCACAAGATAATTTGGATGAATTATTAGAAGTTGCTAAAAAATATAAATTAAATATTATTGGTGTTCATCAACATTTAGGAAGTTTATTTTTAGATGATAAAATATCAGACTATATACTTGGCGTAGAAGTAGGTTTAAACATAATAAAAAAATATTTTAAGAACTTAAAAATAATAGATTTGGGTGGAGGTTTTGGTGTACCTTATACCCCTGATGAAAATAAATTAAATTTAAATAAGGTAGTGAATAAACTAGAAAAAGTTCTAGTACCATTTATTAAAGAATATAAAAGTGTAGAAGAATTTAAATTTGAGCCTGGTAGATTTATTCCGTGTGAATCAGGAAAAATAATAGGAAGGGTAACTTCTTTAAAGTTTGAAAATGATTCTTGGTGGATAGGTACGGACGTTGGTATGAATGAATTGGTAAGACCTTCTATGTATGATTCTTATCATGAAATATCATTTATTACCAATAATAAAAAAGAAGTACTTGCTAACATATGTGGTAACGTATGTGAAAGTGGTGATGTACTTGCTAAAAAAAGAAAGGTAATATTACCAAGCGTTGGTGATATTGTTGTAATTGATAATGCAGGTGCTTATGGATACTCTATGGCATCAAATTATACTGGTAGGCCACGTCCTGCTGAGGTTATGATTAAAGATGGGAAAGATAAATTAATTAGGAAAAGAGAAACTTTAGACTATATGAGTGAAAATATAATATGGGATTAAAAATAGAATTGTTACTTATTTACATAATTGTGATATAATAAAATTATACTTAATATTAAGTGAGGCAAGTATGAATATAAGAAAAGTAATTGAAGAATATGAACCATATGATGAAGTTGAAAAGTGTGATAAAGAGTACTTCTTAAAATTTATGGATACATTTGATGATGTACTAACAAGAGAAAATGTGTTTGGACATTTTTCTGCATCAGCATTTGTTGTAAATCCTAAAAGAGATAAATTTTTAGCTGTCTATCACATTATTAATGATGGCTGGGTTTCACCTGGTGGACATGCAGATGGTATAGATGATTTGCTATCGGTAGCACATCGTGAGGTATTTGAAGAAACTGGATTAGATGCAAAAATACTTAGTGATAAGCCAATTAACATTAACGCAAACGCTGTAGTGCCTCATGAAAAAAGAGGTAAAAGAGTGCCTGCTCATATACATTACGATGTTATGTATTTAATGGAGGCAGATGATGAGTTACCATTAAAATTTAGAAAAGATGAATCAAAAGGAGTTAAGTGGTTTTCATTTGATAAGGCAGATTCAAAAGAAATGGTACCATTTATAAGACCAATTCAAAGAAAAATCGTTAATAAAATAAAAGATATGAAAATTTGAATAACTATGATATAATACCTAACCAAGGAGGTATTACTATGAAAGCTGATATGAATAGTTTGAATATATTTATTAATAATTATCGTAAATACTTAGAATTAAAAATTAATGAGTTAATTAAAGATTCTACGTATCCAGAAATTTGTAAATATATTGAAATGCTTCCTACAGATTACAATGGAGAAGATTATTTATTTTCTTGGGGTTATAGTTTTATAAATGAATACTATAAGTTAATATGTAAACTAGATGAAATTGAGGGTGTTGAAATTGATCAATTGAAACGCGATATATATACTCTTTATCTAAAAGAAAATTATAATAAAATAGTGTTTACTTTTGATGAATTTATTACGTTTAGCAAGCTATTAAACGTTACTTTTTCAGATTATAATCCAGATAAAACAAGAAAACAAGATGAAGAACCATATCAAAGTGGTGATAAGAAAATAGATGATAAAGTTAATGATATTGCACAAAGTGTACTTCACAGCCCTCAACCACATGCCTATGAAGTTACGCATTTTAAACTAGATATATTATTAGAAATTTTAAATAATAAGAAATTCCTGATATTAAATGATATCTTTAACAAAATTGATTTAGACAATGAATTATTAAATAGTGTTCTTTCTATAGGAAGAATAAAGAAATTGAAATCTAAAAGGGACGATAATTTATAGATTGAATTTTATTATTCAATCTTTTTTGATATAATAAATATATAAAGAGAAACGGAGGAAAATATGAAAATATTAATAATATGTTCAACAAGTTTTTATGATAGAATTGAACCAATAAAGAAAGAATTGGAAACCAAAGGTCATATTCTTAAAATGCCAAATTGTTATGATGAACCGGTAACTAATGATGATAATAAAAAAATGAGTCATGATGAATATATTGCTTTCTTTAAAAAGATGTATGAAGAAAGTAGGCAAAGTATTGGTGAAGTGGATGCTGTTTTAGTACTAAATTATGCAAAAACAAAAGATGGAGTTACATATGATAATTATATTGGTGCTTCAACTTTTTTAGAAATGTATGAAGCATTTATGCAAGGTAAGAAAATATTTATTTTAAATGATTATCCTAATAATATGCTATTAGATGAAATAAAAGGATTTAATCCAATAATACTTAATGGTATTTTGGAATTGATAGATTGAGAAGCGATTACTTATGGAAATAAAAACTAGTATTACCGCATAAGAATTTTATGATTTAAGACATAGTGTTGGTTGGAAAGATGCTAAAGTTAGTCAATTAGAAACAGTTTTAAAAAATTCAATGACTATTGTTGGTATTTATGAAGGAAGTGAAATAGTGGCAATGGGAAGAATAGTGGGTGATTATTCTTTTAAAGCTCTTCTTTCGGATATAATTGTTTTTCCAAGATACCAAGGTATAAAGAAGAAAAAAGAGGTTCTAAGAACTTTGTAAAGCCAAGAATGAAATATAAAGAGGATAAAGAGAAAGTAGA
>CADBMO010000129.1 GCA_902795755.1 uncultured Erysipelotrichaceae bacterium
CCGGTAGTCGGGCTTGAACCGACACGGTATTACTACCACTAGATTTTGAGTCTAGCGCGTCTACCAATTCCGCCATACCGGCATCAACGAAAATATTATAACATAATTATATTCTTTTTTCTACATAAAAATGATATAATTATAAGGAGGTGTAATGATGAAATATTATTGTATAGGTATTAAAGGTTCTGGTATGTCAACGCTTGCACAAATATTATCCGATTTAGGTAATAGTGTATCTGGTTATGATGACCATAAAGGCTTTAAATACACAGAACAAGGACTTGTAGATAGAAATATTAAAATATATTATGACAATGATCATGATATTGATAAAGATACTATTGTAACTTATTCGGTTGCATTTAAAGAAGACCATCCTGAGATGAAGAGAGTAAAAAAACTTGGACTAACCATTAAAAGCTACCACGAGGTAATGGGTGATTTAACTAAAATGTTTGAAACAACTAGTATTTGTGGTACACATGGTAAGACAACAACAGCATTATTATTAAGTGACGTACTAGGTAAAACACTTGGTTGTAACTATTTTGTTGGAACAGGTGATGGGTATGCAAAAGAGGGTAATAAATACTTCGTTGTAGAATCAGATGAATTTAATAGGCATTTTTTATCATACTCGCCAACAAACGTACTTTTAACAAATATTGAATTAGATCATACTGAAATATATAAAGATATTGATGATTTAATTGAGACTTTTAATACTTTTGTTAATAAGGCCACTAGATTAATTGTTATGTGTGGTGATGATAAAAACATTAGAAAACTTAATATTAAAAATGATATAGAAAAAGTATATTATGGATTTAATGATGATAATGACATTATTGCAAAAAACGTTATACTTAATAATAATGGTTCATCATTTGATGTTTATATAAAAGGTGAATATTATGGCCACTTTGATTTACCTTTATTTGGCAAGCATATGATACTAAATGCATTAGGTTCTATTGGTATACTTAGTAGCTATAACATAGACGTAAATATTATTCATAAATATTTAAGTGAGTTTAAAGGTGCTAAAAGAAGGTTTAAAATAAAAGAATTTGGTAATGTAATAGAAATAGATGATTATGCCCATCATCCAACCGAGATTAAGGTAACGTTAGAATCAGCTAGACAAAAATATCCAGATAAAGAAATAGTCGCAGTATTTTTACCAAATACTTATTCAAGAACAAAAGATTTAATGGATGATTTTATAGACTCTTTAAAACTAGCAAATAAAACATATGTTTTTGAAATAGAATGTAATAGAGAAAAATCTGAAGACTTTCCTGGCGTTACTAGTAAAACAATAGTAGATAACGTATCTGGCGCAGAACTAATTGATAAAGATACTATTGATAAATTATTAAAACATGATAATAGTGTAATATGTTTTATGAGTTGTGCTGATATTGAAAAGTACGAAGTAATGTTTGAAGATTTATTAAAGAATAAAAAATAAATAATTGGTCACCATAATAATGGTGATTTTTTTTATGAAAATATTAATAACTGGAGCAGCTGGAGGATTTGCATATCTTACGGCATTAACACTAGCGGAAAGAGGACACTTTGTATATTTAACTTGTCATACACAAAAAGAGGTAAAATATGTTAAAGAAAAGGTTAAAGATTATAAAAACATAAATGTATTTAAAGTAGATATAACTAATAAAGAAGATAGATTAAAAGTACTAAATTTGGATATTGACTGCTTATGGAATAACGCCGCAGTAGGGCAAGGTGGTTCTTTACTAGAAGCTGATATTGATAAGGTAAAGGATAATTTTGAAGTTAACGTTTTTTCAACTCTTAGATTAACTCAAATAGTACTTCAAAAGATGGTTAATGAAAACAAGGGAAGGATAATTATTACCTCATCAATGGCTAGGTATACAGCAACGCCATTTATTAGTTTTTATGCTGCAACTAAAGCATCAGAATCTTTAATTATAAAGGCACTACAAAGAGAATTATTTTTAATAGGTTCTAATGTAAAAGTAGTATTAGTAGAACCTGGATTATATTGTACTGGTTTTAATCACTTAGTGCTCGATAGTAAATATGATAATGGAAAATATTTTAAGAGTATTAAAAAACCAATTCATACAATAGAAAATTTGGCATTTAAATTACTCGAAAAGAAAAACTTTGATTCAATAGTAGTACAAGTAGTAAGAGCAGTAGAAGATAAAAATCCTAAAAAGGTATATAGAGCACCATTTTTTCAAACTAAATTAATAAAATTATATAGTATATTTGATTAGCATTCATATAATTAAATATGAATGATGTAGAAAAAAGATTAAAACAGTTAAAAATAGAAGATTATATATGGATTTTATATATAGGTATAATAATTGCTAGTTTATATTCTAATACTTTAGAGCGTAAGTATTTTAAATATAATGATAAAATAAGTAAAGAAAAATATAGAAAAATAACAATAGGTATTTTTACTATATTAGTTTTTGTTTATGCATATTTTTTAAACGATTCATTATCGGGTTTAAATAGTAAATCCACTAATTTAGAAAAATTATCTTTTATAGGATCTCTTTTAATATTTATAAGTGGAATAATATTTTTATACATTGCAATTAAAGATGAAAATATTAATGTTGAAGTTGCATTTAATTAAAAAAATAACCTAGTGGTTATTTTTTTCATACTCGTTTTTAATCCATAACATAATTATATTTACAAATGTATTAATTTCCTTTTTTGTTAGATTCCTGTTTTTTGGTATATGATACCATTTTTCTATGCATCCACGGCAGCAACAAGCACATGCGTGTTGTGCAATAAATACCGGATGCCCTTTCATAGGTGTTTGCTTTCCATCGTTTGGATTATTAGGTTTTAATCTTTCGCTTATAAAATTTTGTGCATGTTTTTTTATTGTATCCGTGCCTTTATCATTTATATAATCAATCATGTATTTTCTAAGATGAAAACCAGATCTAAATTTAGATTTAGATAAATTGTTAAGTATATCTTTATATGTCATAGTTACCTCAGATTAATTATATAACATAAAATATGTAAAGACAAATATCTTGTATTAACATTTTTAAAATGCTATAATAATTTCAATTTCAAAGGAAGTGTATGTATGAACAAGAAATCACTCATAAAAAAAGAGCTTAAAATATTTAGCTCTCGTATTAATGAAATTAATACAATGAGAAATAAAATACAGATAGAGCTAGAAAAGAAAGAAATAGAAGTTAGAAATGCTGTTAATGTTGATTTATATGACGTTTATGAATATATGGGATTTTTAAATAATAATTATTGTGAAATAGTAAATAACTTAGATGAACTAATAAAAATAAATAATGCTCTAATGGAGAAGATGATTTATATTTCAATTATTTATGAAGAAATAAAAAGTGGTAGTTATAAAAAAAGACTAGATAATGCTACGTATGTAAAGGCTTTAAATAAAAAAACTAATAAAACTGCAAAATAGTTTTA
>CADBMO010000130.1 GCA_902795755.1 uncultured Erysipelotrichaceae bacterium
ACTACAAACGGCTATTAAATATAATGATGATAGTATGAAAGAAGTATTATCTAATATTGATAAAGAAAATGGTAAAGGCAATAAATAGTATTATTTATTGCTTTTTTTATTGAAGGAGGATATATGAAAAAAAGGTTTGATTTATATTTACCAATACAGTTGTATGAAAAAATAGTTTTACTAGTAAAGTATTATAATATTAGTAAAACTAAAATGATTATAAAATTAATAGAATTAGGATATTTAGAATTTAATAAACAAGATTATAGAAAGGAGAATATATGAAAGCAAGAATATATACTGAGGAAGAAATTAAAAAGTTAGAGAAAAATGTTTATGTAATGAAAGTGCAATATAACAGGACAATTATTTATGATCCTGTTTTTAAATTGTGGTGTATTATGATGAGGTTATCTCATCCAGAATTATCTGCAAAAGAAATCTTTCAAAAAGGACATTTTGATATTAAAATGTTAAATGATAGAACACCACAGGAAAGAATAAGACAATGGGTAATTAATTATAAAAAGTATGGTATAAAATATTTTATACCATCTAATAAAGAGTATTATACCTTACCAAAAACAATTAAAAAGTATAAAGATAACAATTATAATAGAGATGCTTTTTTTGAATCAGTAATAAATTTATTGGAGAACTATGAAAAGAATAGATAAGCATGTATATTTAACATCTGATCAAATAAAACGAGTTGAAGACTATGGTTTAAGTAAAGGTATGGGTTTTTCTACCTCTATCGCAGATATAATTGACCGAGTTTATCAGTATGATATATTAAATGAAAAATTAATTAAAATGCAAAATGATCTATCTTTTCTTACTAGAAAAGTAATTATTGGATATAAATTATTAGAACAGTTATATTCTGATTTAGATTTTGATGCTATTAGTGATATTAATAAATCAGATGCTTTAAAGCAGTTTAATAGATTAATGAGAAGAGGTAGATTAATTGACTAAGATACCTAATGTTATATTTAATGGAATGTATACACCTGCTCTTAATAATCCAAGTAGTCATAATAAAACTAAAACAATTAAAAGAGCAACTGACATGTATGATTACTTTTCAAACGAAGAAAAAAGAGCTGTTTCAATGTTTGATTATTATACTGGTAACTTAACAAAAGATGAAGAGATGAATTTGATAGTTGAAAATGGTAAATATGCATCTAAAAAAGAAATTGAATCTCGTAAGAAAAAGATTGTAAAATATTTAGAAAATTCTAATCTTTGGCAAGGTGTAATATCTTTTAATAATGATTATATAAATAAGAATATAGATGTTCATAAATTAGAAAAAGAAATGGCTACTAAAGTGTTGCCTATGTTTTTTAAAAAGTGTGGCTTTAAAGATTCTAAGAAAATGTTTTATCAATTATCACTTCATACTGATACTGATAACTTACACTTTCATTTAAGTTGGATGGAAAAAGAACCTAACTACATAGATTCAAAAGGAAACTTGTGCTATAGAAAAAAAGGCACCCTATTAAATAATGAAATTAACTTTTTAAAAAATGAAGTTGCTCACACTATTGAAAAAGAAAAAATTTATACAGATAAGATTATTACAATTAATAATGAATTAGATGAGTTAAAGACTTTTTTTAATCCCAATGAAAAAAATTATTTATTAAAAAATAAAGAAGATTTATTTTTAGAAGCTAGAATATATGAGTTAGGTAAAAGATTAGATGAAATAGAAAAAAATAATGGAGGTAAGATATATTACAATACCATTAAAGATAAAGAAGTTAAAAAGATAGTTAGGTATATTAAATATCATTTGTTAAATCATAGAGAAGATTTTAAATGTGAATACTTAAAGTTTAAAGAATCACTAAAAGACTTAAATGATTATTTTAGTATATATAACGATAAGAATAATATTGATAGCGAAACATTTGATTTTTCATATACAAAATCAAAAGAAAAAAGAGTTATGGATATGATTGGTAATTTTAGTGTTAATGTTGCTAAAACTAAAAGAATAACTGAAGAAGATTATTTAAAAATGATTATTCATAACTCTTATAAAAAAGGAAAACTATTAGATAGAAAACAGATACTTAATGATTATTTGTCTACTAGTAAAAACAAAGTAAAAAAA
>CADBMO010000131.1 GCA_902795755.1 uncultured Erysipelotrichaceae bacterium
AGGATATACTAGCTACCACCTTTTCATTCTCTTTTAAAAAAATATTATTACCTTCTATTACATAATTCATAACTACCTCATATGGTCCCTTTGTATAAGTAGTTGAAAACATTAATTATAGTGTAATAGATTACTAACTAAAATGAGTATATCACATTTATGTGATATAGTAAATATAAAAATCGTGGTGCGTTTTGTTTGCATATGCAAATGGAAGCAGCGATAGATTTTTATATATTATATTTATTTCATTACGAAGTTTTGAAATAAATATACATTAAAAAATATGCTTATGGTTAAGCATATTTTTTCGTAAAGGGGGTTTCAAAAGGGTTCTCCCTTTGCACACATCGTTATTGGCTCTGCCAATAGCGTAGTGTGTTACTCTAATGGAATTAGAGTATTATTTAATTATAAACATATATATTAAAATCAAAATTATTTCCATTGCTAAAAGTAACAATATTCCCTTAACATTACTTTTTTTTCGTATATTCTTTTTAGGATTATTAGGGTCATATTTAATTTCTATTTCTTTTCCAATCATCTTTTTAAAAGGATTTTTAGAAGATGATTCATTTATGAACTTCTCATAATAATAGTATTTTTTATCTTCTACTGTGTATTCTGCTATCATAGTATAAGTTTCGTTTGATTCTTCATATCTTTTGTTTTTAATATTACTCCCAGTTAATGAATCTGCAAGATTACTAAAATTTTCTAATTTTGAGCCTATACTATATGTTCGCTTATATTCATCAGGAAAATACTTTTCCCATTGTTCAGAACCTAATAATACATTATCTATAACTAATGCCTTTATACTTTTATATTTAATTGACTTTATTATTTTTATTATGCTAGTAATAAAACCACATATTATAAATATTTGAAAAATTATTATAACTATAATTAATATCGTTGAATTATTTTCCATATTAAATCTTTTCCTTATTTAATATACATAATATATAAAATTAGAAATCTTTGGATTATTATCAACAATCTTCTTTTTAGATAAATCTACTATTTTATTACCATCATATCCAACAGTAATAACCATCTTATTATTATCTAACAACCCAACTATATCAGCAAATGATTCATTTTTGTTGGCTTTTAATATAGTGTTTTCATTATTTCCATCAATTGTATATATTCTATCACCATCATTACAAATGTATTTTACTCCATCATTTATACATTCTGAAGAATTATCAAGAACTTTTTTCTCATCAGTTTGTGTATCATATATTATAGTTTTTGATTCATCTGATGATAAATATGAGGCTGTTCCATTAAAATATAATTCTAAATTCATCCATTCGTCACTTAATTTCTTTTTTTGTTTATTGGTTATATCGTAAGAATATAATGCTTTGCTATCTCTTCTTTGATAATATATTTTTTTACTTGTTTTATCTACAAAATTATAATGAATATCAAAATCATATGATCCATCTGATAATGATCCATCTATTATTTCTATTTTTTTAGTCTTTAAATCGTAACTCCTTAAATATGAATCCCATGCTGATGTAAAATACATTATTCCATCAACAATATCAAAATCCATTGGAACGATTTCATCACCATCTTCATTTTCACTGAATTCTATACCTGAATCTTCAACTTCATAATTACCATTACCTTTAGTTAAATCTATGTCTACAATATAATCTCCATATTCATCATCAGTTTTAAAATATAACTTACTATCATAGTATGCCATAGAAGTTATAGGATTATTTTGTTGTATACTTGTTAATTTAATTAATTTATTATCTTTAGTCAATGCCATTATTTCATTTGTTTGTCCATTTAATGTACTACCATAACTGTTAAGAGTAAAAGCATAAACATCCTTTAATTCACTATTTACATTATCCTTTATATATTTCGGTTTAAAACTAACGCTCATTGTAGTTTTATTTTTAACAAAAATTATTATAATTGATATAATAGCAATTATTGCAACTGCAATTATAATCCTTATTATATTTCTTTTTCTTAAAGTTTCATTTGATGGTCTACCAACATCATTTTTAAATACTCCCATTTTCATCTCCCTTTCTATTTTATATATAAATTATATGATTTTACTGGTTTATTGTCAATATGAATTACTATTTATAATGTAAAGTAATTAAATATTCATATCAAAGTCATCTTTTTCTTTTCTATTTCTATCTAAATATTCATCCATCTCATACTCTCTTGATGTATTATATGAAACATCTTTAACATCACTTTTATCAAATAAATTTTCTTCATAACAGGTCTTTATTTGGCTTGTTACGGCTTCTTTTGTCTTTTCATTGTTAATATTTAGTAATTCTTTAAAAAACTCCTTAATTCGTTCTATAATTAGTTTTATATAGTCTTCTAATCTTTTATTTTCTTTTTCTAACTGTCTATTTTTATATTCAAGCATATATACTTCTTTTTGCACGTTATCTTTTTCTTTTTCTAGCATTTTATATGATTTAGTATAATCATTTATTTCCTTATATACTTTTTGTATTTTAGGCTGCATCTCCATTACTTTTTTAGTGTCTTTTATTACTTGTTCCATAGACTTAAATGTATCTTTTTTAACTTTGACATATTCTTTATCAAATATTGTTTCTTTATTTGATTTAGTTTTAAGTTCTAATTCTTCTAATGATTTATTTAGTTTATCATTTTTAAGATTTAGTTCGTGGTTTAATTTTCTTGTTATCTTTTTATATTCTTTTATATTTATATGCTCATTATCACTATTTTTAATACCTCGATCTAAATCATAACCATAACTTAACATTTTAGCATGGTATTTATCTTGCAACTGTGATAGATACATTTTATCTTTCATATAGTGTTTTTTTGATATAGTCCATTTTTCCATATTACTTCTTTTATCATATTTTTTAATTAA